>CAKTXB010000175.1 GCA_934630555.1 uncultured Oscillospiraceae bacterium | reverse complement strand
CTTCATGCGCAGCAGATACCAGACAGCAAGGGCGGTGGTGACGACCTGCCCCAGCACGGTGGCAACGGCAGCCCCCATCATGCCCCAGTGGAATGTGTAGATGAAAATGGGGTCAAGGATGATGTTGAGGACGGCGCCGGCCAGGGTGGAGAGCATGGCAAACTTCGGACTGCCGTCAGCGCGGATGACGGGGTTCATGGCCTGGCCGAACATATAAAATGGAATGCCGAGCGTGATGTAGAAGAAGTATTCCTGACTATGGCGGAAGGTCTCATCGTTGACCGTGCCGCCGAACAGGGTGATGATGCTGTCCTGAAACAGCAGATATACTGCAGTGAGCGCCACGCCGGAGAGGATCGCCAGAACGACAGCGTTGCCGACGCTTTTCTTTGCGGCCAGACTGTCCTGTTTGCCGAGTTGGATGCTGACGAAGGCGCAGCAGCCGTCGCCGATCATAACGGCAATGGCGAGAGCCACGACCGTGAGTGGGAATACGACGGTGTTGGCCGCATTGCCATAGGAACCGAGATAGCTGGCGTTGGCAATGAAGATCTGGTCGACGATGTTATACAGCGCACCGACCAGCAGGGAAATGATGCACGGCAGCGCATAGCCGCGCATGAGTCGGGCGATGGGCTGTGTGCCAAGATGTGTGTTGGATCGTTCCATAATGACCACCTTTTTGTGAAGTTTGTGCCGAAACAAAAAAACCGTGCGTAAGTCCGGAAATCCGGACTTACGCACGGCTGCAGCACGATCGTCCTTATTATAGCGAATGCGGCGGAGAAATGCAAAGGACATTTTCTACAAAAAAATCTGCTGCAGGAAATATTTTGCCGGGTTTGTTGAAATATTCACAACTTCAGGGTAATATTAAAAAATGTGAATGAACTTGATGCGAAAGGAACTGCGTTTATGGAGCTGCACGCAAAGCTGGTGCGCGCACAGCTGAATTTCTTCAAGCCGTTCGTGGCGGGGTGCTCACTGGACGTGACGCGCAAGGGGCAGGATAAGCTCGGTGAGCTGATGTCGGCCATCCACCGGCGCAATGTGTACGTGCGGGAGCACGATTTTGAAAACTTTAAAAGCGCGTGGGTCATGCCAAAGGAGCCGCGCCGGACGGGCGTGATCTTATATCTGCACGGCGGCGGCTATACATGTGGCAGCCTGGAATATGCCAAGGGCTTTGCAGCGACATTGGCTGTGGAGGGCGGCGTGCGGGTGTTCTGCGCAGCTTATCGGCTGGCGCCGGAGCACCGCTATCCGGCGGCGCTGGATGATGCGGTGGAAAGCTATCGGTATCTGCTTGGCAAGGGCTATCCGGCGCGGCAGATCGTGCTGTGCGGCGAGTCGGCCGGCGGCGGACTGATCTATGCGCTGTGCCTGAAGCTCCGGCAGCTGGGGCTGCCGCTGCCGTGCGGCCTCATCGGCATTTCTCCGTGGACGGATCTGACCGGGTCGGGCAAGTCGTATGTGGAGAATCTGGAAAACGATCCGTCGATGACGCCGGAGCTTTTGAAATTCTATGCCGAGTGCTACACAGATGACCCAAAGGATCCATTTTGCTCGCCGCTGTTCGGCGACCTGAAGGGTCTGCCGCCGTCGCTGCTGTTTGTGGGCGGCGACGAGGTGATGCTGGACGATACGCGGATGCTGCATGAGAAGCTCCTGAAGGCCGGATGCAGGAGCCAGATGGTCGTTGCGCCGGAGCGCTGGCACGCGTATGTGCTTTACGGTCTGGAAGAAAACAAGGACGACATTGAAACGATCAACCACTTTTTGACGAAGTATCTTTCGCCGGAAAAGAGCCTGCGCTGGATGCGGCTGGACAACGCGGCGAAGATCTATCCCGCGGCGGCACGGCGCAACTGGAATAACTTTTTCCGGCTGTCCGCCACATTGACGGAGCCTGTAGACGAAAACGTGCTGCGGTCAGCCCTTGAGATGCTCATTCCGCGATTTCCGTCCATTGCCGTGCGGCTGCGGCGGGGGGCATTCTGGTATTATCTGGAGCAGATCCCGAAAGCGCCGGACGTTCAGCAGGAGAAGAGCTGCCCACTGGCGCACGCGCCGTTTGGGCAGGTGCGCAAGTGCGCGTTCCGCGTGCTGGTGTATAAAAACCGTATTGCGGTGGAATATTTCCACGCGCTGACGGACGGCACGGGGGCGCTTATTTTCCTGAAAACGCTGGTGGCGGAATATCTGTGCCAGAAATACGGCGCGGTCATTCCAAATGAATGCGGCGTGCTGGGCCGCCTGGAGGCGCCGAGCGACGAGGAACTGGAGGACAGCTTTCTGCGCTATGCCGGCGATGTGAAGGCCAGCCGCAAAGAGTCTACGGCGTGGCACTTGAGCGGCACGCCGGAAAAGGACGGCTATGTGAATCTGGTGACGCTCATGCTTTCCTCGGATGAGCTGCGCGTGTGCGCACACGCACATGGCGTGAGCGTGACGGAATTTCTGGGCGCTGCCATGATGCTGGCGCTGCAGGAGCTGCAGGCCGAAAAGGTGCCGCAGGCGCGGCGGCGGAAGCCGGTGAAGGTGCTGCTTCCGGTAAATCTGAGAAAGCTGTTTCCAAGCAAGACACTGCGCAATTTTGCATCTTATGTGACGCCGGAGATCGACCCGCGCATGGGGCAGTATACGTTTGATGAGATCTGCCAGATCGTGCACCATCGCATGGCGCTGGAAAATGATCCACGCACCATGCGCGCCAAGTTTGCAGCCAATGTGGCCAGCGAACGCTCACCAGTTTTGAAGGTCATGCCGCTGTTTGTGAAAAACGTGGCCATGAAGGCCGTATTTGACATGGTGGGCGAGTGCAAGTCCTGCTTGTGCCTGTCGAACCTTGGCGTGGTAGAGCTGCCGCAGGCCATGCGGGCGTATGTGACACGCATGGACTTTATCATTGGCGTGCAGGCCAAGGCTCCGCATGACTGCGGTGTGCTGACGTATGACGGCACGGTGTATATCAACTGCGTGCGCAATATCCGCGAGCCGGAGCTGGAAGCACATTTTTATGATGTGCTGCACCGCCTGGGGCTGCACGTAAAGGTCGAAAGCAACCAGCGCTGACGGCGCGCAACAGAAAGGAACAAAAGCTATGTATTGTATCAAATGCGGCGTGGAGCTGGCGGATAGCGAAAAGGTCTGCCCGCTGTGCGGTACGCGTGTTTTCCATCCCGATCTGCCGCAATCAGAAGGGGAAGCGCCGTTTCCGCCCGATCCGCGTGGTAAAACGGAGGAGTTTAATCGCGCCGGGTGGCTGTTTATTCTCACGCTGCTGGCGCTGCTGCCCATTGCCATCTGCCTGTTGTGCGACTGGCGCATGAACGCGCACATTGTGTGGTCGGGCTACGCAGTGGGTGCGATTTTGCTGCTGTATATCATGGCGGTGCTGCCGCTGTGGTTCAGGCGGCCGAACCCGGTCATCTTTGTGCCGATAGACTTTGCGGCCATTCTGGTGTATCTGCTTTACATTGACATGGCGACCGGCGGACATTGGTTTTTGTCGTTTGCTTTCCCGGCAGTCGGCGCGATCGGTGTGCTGATCAGCTCGATGGTGGCGCTTTTGCGCTATGTGCGCGGCGGGGAGCTGTATATTTATGGCGGCGCGCTGATTTTGGGCGGCGGGTTGACTGTGCTCATTGAGTTCCTCATCAACACGACATTTGGGCTGCATCATGCGCTGCTGTGGTCGCTGTATCCGCTGGCGACGGGCGTGGTGCTGGGGCTGGCGCTGATCATCATTGCGGTCTGCCGCCCGCTGCGGCGGTCACTGCATCGAAAGTTCTTTATCTGACTAGGGAGTATCTGAAAACTCCCAACGCACCCGGACAGCGGGTCTTTTTGCGGTGTGCCGCGTCATTTTTCCTTGAAATACGTCAGTATTCCTGCGAAAAAATGTCTTGCGCAGCGCAAAAATCCCTCGCCGCCGGCCACATCATGAGTTTTCAGATACACCCTAGCGAGATCAAAAAACCTCGCAGAGTTCGCGCCCGCAGGCGCGAAAAAAGTTCGGATCATTTTCGGCGGCGGCGTGTACGTCGCCGAAAATACGTTACGTCATGCAAGTTGCGTGAGCCTCCAAGAGCACAAGCTATGCGCAGTGCGATTGGCCAAGGCGAACCCATGCAG
>CAKTXB010000174.1 GCA_934630555.1 uncultured Oscillospiraceae bacterium | reverse complement strand
GGCCAAGCCCACGCCGGACGAGCTTGCGCGGGCGCGGCATCATATGATCGACGTCTGCGAGCCGGACGAGGCTTTTTCCGTCGGAAAATATGTTCAAATGGCCGACGCGTGCGTGCAGGATATTTTGTCGCGCGGGAAGGTCGCCATCCTCACCGGCGGCACCGGGCTGTATGCCGACAGCCTCATCTCCGGCAGGACGTTCGCGCCCGTGCCGCAGACGGGCGTGCGCGAACGGCTGCAGGCCCGTCTCGCCGCCGAGGGCGGCGGCGCGCTGCTGCGCGAGCTGGCGAGCGTCGACCCCGAGACGGCGGCGCGGCTGCATCCGGCGGATGAAAAGCGCATCGTGCGCGCGCTGGAGGTCTTTTTGGAGACCGGCGAGCCCATCAGCCGCCACAACGAACGCACGCGGCAGCAGCCGGATCAATACGAGCCCGTCTGGCTCGGGCTGGATTTTGCAGACCGCGCGGCGCTGTATGAGCGCATCGACCGGCGCGTCGATACCATGCGCGCCGCCGGACTGGAACGCGAGGTGCGCGCGCTGTTAGAGGGCGGCGTGCCCGATACGGCCACGGCCATGCAGGCCATCGGCTACAAGGAGCTGGCGGCGTGCGAGCGCGGGGAAACGGACCGCGCGGCGGCGTATGCGCTCATCAAGCAGCGGTCACGGAATTATGCGAAGCGGCAGCTGACGTGGTTCCGGCGCAACGGCGCGATGCACTGGGTACGGCGCGGCGCGGCGGATACGGACGACACGATTTTTGCTGCCGTTCGACAAATTATTCCCTTTTTCGCGGGAGCGTGATGGTAGAATATGGGTATTACAAAGAAAAGGAGTCAATACCCATGGCCCACACAGACAATTATCAGGATACTTTTTTGAATCAGGCCCGGAAGGAACGCGCGATGGTGACGGTGTTTTTGGTCAACGGCTTTCAGCTGCGCGGCGTGATCTCGGGCTTTGACCAGTTTGTCATCGTGCTGCATTCGGACGGAAAGCAGCACATGATCTACAAGCACGCCGTTTCGACCATCACGCCGCTCGCGCCGCTGAAGCCGGCCGAGGGATGATGCGCCCGCAGCGGCCTGCGCGGGTGCGGGGGAGCTGCAATGAAACAGGGCAAGCACTACACAAGGCTCGTATTATGGATCTTTCTGGCGGCCATCGTGGCGTATCTGGGATACCACGTGCAGCAGCTTTTGAAGGATCCGTATACGACCACGACAGCGATCGAGTACGAAGCCGGGGCGGGCTATTACGCCACCGGCTTTGTCGTGCGTGCGGAAACGCCGATCGCGTCGGACTATGACATTACCACGATCCGGGCGGCGGAGGGCGGCCGCGTGGCGGCGGGAGAGACCGTGGCCACGGGGTATTTGACCGGCGACGCGCAGGCGCGGCAGACGCGCATGGCGCAGCTGGAGGCGCAGATCGAGCAGCTGGGCTATGCGGGGCAGTATTCGGACTCGGTGGCGGATCTGGCGGCGCTGGACACGGAGATCTATGCGAGCCTGACGGCGCTGACGAAATATCTGACGCGGCGCGACATGAACTCGGTGCAGGACATGACGGCGGAGCTGAAGGGTCAGGTGCTGCGGCGGACGAGCGACAGCGGCGACGCGCAGCAGATCGCGCAGCAGCTGGAAAACGCCGAGCGCGAGCTGGCGCTTTTGCAGACGGCGGCGGAGCAGGACACGCAGAACATCGCCGCGCCGGCGGCGGGGTATTTTTCCGCCGTGGTGGACGGGTATGAGGCGGTGCTGACGCCGGAAGGACTGGACACGCTGACGGTGCAGGAATTTGGCAGCCTGCAGCCGGAGGATGTGGGCACGCACTGGGCCGGGAAGCTCATTACGGGCGACCGGTGGTATTTTGTGACGAGCGTGCCGGCGGGCGAGCTGGCCGATGTGGAGGCGGGCGACAGCGTACAGGTGTCGTTTGCACGCGATTTTTACGGCGAGATCACGATGCGCGTGGAGCGCGTGGGGCAGAACGAGGCGGGGTTCCGCATTCTGGTGTTGTCGACGCGGGAATATATGCAGAGCGTGACGCTGCTGCGGCAGCAGTCGGCGGATGTGGTGTTTATCCAGTATGCGGGGCTGCGCGTGCCGAAGGACGCGGTGTATGTCAGCGAGGACGGACAGGCGGGCGTGTATATTCTGGAAAGTGCGCGGGCACGATGGAAGGATATTTCGATCTTGCACGACAACGGCGAGAGCTATGTTGTGGAGCTGGACAAGAGCCGGACAGAAAATCTCTGGCCGGGCGATGAGATCATTGTGGGGGCAAAGCAGATGTATGACGGAAAGGTCGTGGGATGATGGATGCAGCGATGATCCTGGAAAATGTGGCGCGGATCCGCGAAACGATGGCGCAGGCGGCCCGGGCGGCCGGACGGGCGCCGGAGGAGATCAGGCTCTGCGCGGCGACGAAGATGAACGACGCCGAGGCCGTGCGCGCGGCCATTGCGGCGGGCGTGGACTGCTGCGGCGAGAACCGCGTGCAGGAATTGCAGCAGAAGCTGCCGCTGGGGGCGTATGAGGGAAGGCCGCTGCACTTTATCGGGCGGCTGCAGACGAACAAGGTGAAGTATCTGGTGGGCACGGTGGATATGATCGAATCCGTGGACCGGGTGGCGCTTTTGGAGGTCATTGACAAGCTGGCGCGAAAGCGCGGCGTCCGGCAGGATATTCTGCTGGAGGTGAACATTGCCGGGCAGGAGAGCAAGGCCGGATTTACGGCGGACGAGGCCCGGCAGGCCGCGGAAAAAATGGAAGAATATCCCGGCGTGCGGCTGTGCGGATTGATGGCCATTCCGCCGGTGAGCGAGAAAATGGGCGACAATCGGATATTTTTTAGACAAATGCGTCAGCTTTTTGTTGACATAAAGGCAAAAAGATACGATAATGTAACCATGGAATGCCTGTCGATGGGCATGAGCGACGATTATCCCGACGCCATTGCGGAGGGCAGCACGATGATCCGTGTTGGCACAGCCATTTTTGGCGCGAGGCATTACGCATAAATATTTGGAGGATCACAATCATGGGATTTATGGATGAACTGAAAAAGCTGGCAAAACCCTACAGCGAGGACGACGACTTTGACGATTTTGACGACGACGTCAAGCCCGCGCGTTCATCGCGCCGCAGCGCAGGCAATGCGGAACCGGCGGCAGCGGCTTCTTCATTCTCCGGCTATGATACGGACGACACGGCGGCGAGCACCCGGCGTATGCCGGGCGGCAGCAAGGTCGTGAACATCCACACCACGGCGCAGATGCAGGTGGTGTTGGTGAAGCCGGACCGGTTTGACAATGTTTCCGATATTGCCGACCATCTGCGCAGCAAGCACGCGGTGGTTTTGAATCTGGAAGCGACGAACAAGGACGTGGCGCGGCGGCTGGTGGACTTTCTGTCCGGCTGTGCGTATGCGCTGGACGGCAAGATCAAGAAGATCGCCATCAGCACGTATATCATCACGCCGTACAATGTGGACATTGTGGGCGATCTGATCGACGAGCTGGAGAACAGCGGGCTTTATCTGTAAGACACGGGAAGGAGTACGGCTGAATGTTTACACCGCAGGAGATCCAGGAACAGACGTTTTCCAAGGCCGTGTTCGGCGGATATGATATGCAGCAGGTCGACGCGTTTTTGGAGCCGCTGACAAATGACTACATTGCGCTTTACAAGGAAAACGGCACGCTGCGCGCAAAGCTGAAGGTGCTGGTGGAGAAATTTGAGGAGCTGCGGGCGCAGCAGTCCGGCGCGCAGCAGCAGCTGGCGGCGGCGCAGGCCCGGTGCGACCAGATGATCGCCGACGCCGAGAAACGCTGCGCCGAGATGGAGCGCAGCGCGGAAAAGGATGCGCTGGACGAGGGCTTTGCCGAGGAGCAGGAGCGGCTGCGCTGCGCGCGGCAGACGGCGCTCAATTTTATTGATGTGATCGAGCAGGATATCCGGGGGCATCTGGAGCTGCTGGAAACGCTGAAAAACCGCGACCTGCATCAGGAGGTGGCCCGGGAGGCCGCGCCGGGGCAGCCGAAGAAGCCGGCGCACGAGAAGCCGTATGACTGGCAGGCGGACCAGAAGCCCGCTCCGGCGGCTCTGAAAGCGGCGGCTCCGGCGGCAAAACCCGCTCCGGCGAAAAAGCAGCTCACC
>CAKTXB010000173.1 GCA_934630555.1 uncultured Oscillospiraceae bacterium | reverse complement strand
ACCCCCGCGCAGCCTTTCAGGCTGCAAAAACAAGAGGCACGGGGCAAAGCCCCGTAAAAAAGGGAAGGCCTCCCGGCCTTCCCTTTCAATTTTCGATCATTTTGTCAAAATGATCAGCACAACTTCGCCCCTGCCGGGATGGCGTCATCCACCATCACCAGATGCAGCTTCTCCTCGCCGTGCTCCTTGTGCACAGCCGAAAGCAGCATTCCGCAGGACTCCAGCCCCATCATTTTGCGCGGCGGCAGGTTCACGATCGCCACCAGCGTCTTGCCCACGAGCTGCTCCGGCTCGTAGAACTTGCGGATGCCGGACAGGATCTGCCGGTCCGTGCCCGTGCCGTCGTCCAGCGTAAAGCGCAGCAGCTTGTCGGATTTCTTCACCGCCTCGCACGCCTTTACCTTCACCGCACGGAAGTCTGATTTGCAGAACGTGTCAAAATCCACGTTTTCTTCGGCCAGCGGCTCGGTTTCCACCGCCGGGAGCGCTGCCTTTTTCTGTGCCTCATGCATGGCCTCCAACTTGGCCAGCGCCGCCTCGGCGTCCACGCGCGGGAACACGGCTTCGCCCTTGTGCACCGTCACGGTCTGCGGGAGTTTGCCCCACACAGCGGCAGCCTCCCACGTCGTTCCGTCAGGCTCTGCGCCGATCTGTGCAAAGATCTTCGCGCAGGACTCCGGCATAAACGGCAGCAGCAGCGTGGCAGAGATACGCACGGACTCCAGCAGGTTATACAGCACCGCCGCCAGCCGCGGCTTTTTCGCCTCGTCCTTGGCAAGCGCCCACGGCATCGTCTCGTCGATATACTTATTGGCGCGCTGGATGCACTTGAACACCTCATCCAAACCGTTCTGCAGCTGGAATTTTTCCATCTGTTCGGCGTACCGCGCGCGCAGACCGGAGAGCATCTCAATCAGCTCGTCGTCAAATTCGCCTGCCTGCTTGTCCGCCGGCAGCGTGCCGCCGAAGTACTTTTCTGCCATCGCCGTCGTGCGGGAGACGAGGTTGCCGAGGTCGTTCGCCAGGTCAATGTTGATGGTGTTGATGAGCAGCTCATTCGAGAAATTGCCGTCCGAGCCGAACGGGAACGTGCGCAGCAGGAAGAAGCGCAGCGCGTCCACGCCGAACATCTCCGCCAGCACATAGGGATCGACGACGTTTCCTTTGGACTTGGACATCTTGCCGCCGTCAATGACCAGCCAGCCATGGCCGTACACGTGCTTCGGCAGCGGCTCGCCCAAACTCATGAGCATCGCCGGCCAGATGATGGAGTGGAAGCGGACGATCTCCTTGCCCACGATGTTGATACCGGGCCAGTATTTTTTGTAATCGTCATAGCGGTCATTTTCATAGCCCAGCGCGGTGATATAGTTGGTCAGCGCATCCAGCCACACATACACCACGTGCTTCGGGTCAAACGTGACCGGAATGCCCCACGTAAAGCTCGTGCGCGACACGCACAGGTCCTCCAGACCCGGGTCAATGAAGTTCTTCACCATTTCGTTCACGCGGCTGCGCGGCTGCAAAAAATCGGTGTTCACCAGCAGGTCGCGGATGCGGTCGGCATATTTGGAAAGGCGGAAGAAGTACGCCTCCTCCTCGGCGTCCACCACCGGGCGGCCGCAGTCAGGGCAGCAGCCGTCCTTCAGCTGCGACTCCGTCCAGAAGCTCTCGCACGGCGTGCAGTATTTGCCCTTGTACGTGCCCTTGTAAATATCGCCGCTGTCATACATCTTTTTGAAGATGCGCTGCACGGCGGCCACATGGTAGTCGTCTGTCGTGCGGATGAAACGGTCGTTTGAAATGTTCATGAGCTTCCACAGATCGAGAATGCCCTTCGGGCCGGTGACGATGTTGTCCACAAACTCCTGCGGCGTCACACCGGCGGCCTTGGCCTTTTCTTCGATCTTCTGCCCGTGCTCATCCGTGCCGGTGAGGAACATGACGTCCTCGCCCTTCAGCCGGTGATACCGTGCGATGGCATCCGTCGCCACGGTGCAGTATGCGTGCCCGATGTGGAGCTTATCTGACGGATAGTAGATCGGTGTCGTAATATAAAACGTGTCCTTGCAATGTTCGCACATGAAAACAGCCTTCTTTCCTGCCGCGCCCGAATGGAAGGCGGGCAAATATTATTTTTATTAGAATACCCGCTTTGCGCGCGAAAGTCAACGAACCGCCGCAAAAATCCTGCCGCGTCAAACTGTTTGGGGCTTGCATCGGCGTGCTATAATAAAAGAAAAACACGAAAGAGGTTTCTCATGATCGAATTTCACAAGCTCAGCCCGGCCGACGTCGCCTGGACCCGGCCTATTTTGGAACGCTGCGCCTACCCCGGCGCAGACTATACCTTCTGCAACATGTATTTCTGGGATGGCTACTATGGCCGCGCCGCCAAGATAGACGGCTTTGTCACGCAGGCCACGGCCCATTCCGGCAAACTCATCTGCCTCTTCCCCGCCGGACAGGGCGACATTGTGCCCGTTCTGGAGCAGCTGCACGAAACGGCGCAGGCGCGCCGCCTGAAGCTCTGCCTGCGCAGTGTCACAGACGACACCCGCGCGCTTTTGGAGCAGGTCATGCCCGGCCGCTTCACCTTTACTGAATACCGCGACTCGTTTGACTACATCTACACCGTAGAAGAGCTGTGCGAGCTGCACGGCAAGAAATTGCAGGCCAAGCGCAACCACATCAACCGCTTCCTGCAAGACCATGACGATTGGCACACAGAACGCGTTACACCGGAAAATCTCATTTTGTGCGAACAGCTGGCGCATGAATGGTACGCCAACCACCCGGCTGGCCGCGCCATTGACAACGAAAAGGTCGCCCTGCGCCGCGCGCTGGATAATTTTGAATTTTTGGGTCTGGACGGCCTGCTGCTCTTCGCAGGCAGCAACGTCGTCGCCTTCTCCATCGGCGGACGAATGCACGAGCGCTATTACGACGTTATGTTTGAAAAGGCCGATGCCGATATTCCCGGCGCCTATCCGCTCATCAACCGCGAGTTTGCGCGCATGGTGCGTGAAAAATATCCCGCCGTCGAATTTCTCAACCGCGAAGACGATATGGGGGAGGAGGGCCTGCGCAAAGCCAAGGAGTCCTATCAGCCCACCGTTCTGCTGCGCAAATACACGGCTGATTGGCAGGAGGATGCGTCATGAGATATACCCGCGCCGGGCAGGCAGATATTCCCCAGCTCCGCGCGCTCTGGCAGCAGGCGTTTAGCGACAGTGATGCGTTTTTGGACGTATTTTTCGCCACGCTCTTTCCCCGCTGTGTCGCTTTTGCCGCCCGCGATGGCGACACGCTGTGTGCCATGCTCTATGCTCTGCCGCAGACTGTTCTGACTGGTAAACAGGAAGCAAGGGCCGCCTACCTCTACGCCATCGCCACGGCCGCAGCCTGCCGGGGCCGCGGCGTGTGCCGTGCACTCATGCAGCACGCGGAAAAGCAGCTGCGCAGCCGCGGCGTGACGCTGCTGCTGCTTGCCGCCGAAACGCCGGAGCTGGCCGATATGTACCGCAGGCTCGGCTACGCCGGCAGCCCCATCACTTTCACGCCCCAGCGGCTCCCCGCGCCCGCAGGCCGCGCGCAGGCGCTCTCACCAGCCGAGTACGCCGGGGTGCGCGAAACGCTGCTGATGGACACGCCGCACATCCGCTATGACAAGTCAACACTTGACTTTGTGGCGCAGGATGCAGCATATTATCTGTTGGAAACGCCGCAGCTGACCGGCTGCGCCGCCATCCGCCGCCTGCCCGGCGGCTGCCTTCGCGCCGATGAGTGCCTCCCGGACGCCCGCGTCCTGCCGGCGCTCTCTGCCGCCCTCGGCCCGGGAGAGATCTTGCTTCCAGCGCAGAGTTTTCTGTTTCGTCCGCTGGATGGGCAGAAAGACTTTCCCTATGCGGCATTTCCGCTTGATTGACGTGCACGAGCCCGCCGGAGTCCCCGGCGGGCTTTTTGCGTGTCGGCAGGCTTGCGCCCGCCCACCGGTTTTGCTTATCGCCCCTGCGGTGCGGGGGCACCGTTTTTGCCTCAGTGTTTGCAACACTGCAACCGTGCCTCCGGCGGATTTGCCAAAATCGGCAGGTGGGCGCCTTCCCACCGTTTTTTCCTCAGTGTCTGCAACACTGCTCCTGTGCCTCCGGCGGCCCATTCTTTTCTGCCTTGCCAGAAAAGAATGGGGAGAAAAGAGGCGCTTTCGTCCTCGCA
>CAKTXB010000172.1 GCA_934630555.1 uncultured Oscillospiraceae bacterium | reverse complement strand
GGTGAAAATCGGCGTAGGCCTTCATACGCTTCTGGTACTCCGATACGGCCTCGGTATAGAATTTTTCCTTGAGCTTGCCCATGCAGATCAGCGTGATAGAGAACATAGAACACTCCAATTAGGGTGTAACTGAAACCTGCCAACGCACCCGGACAGCGGGCCTTTTCACGCTGCGCCGCGCCATTTTTCCTTGAAATACGTCAGTATTCCTGCGAAAAAATGTCTTGCGCAGCGCAAAAATTCCTCGCTGCCGGTCACATTTGGAGTTTTCAGATACACCCTGGAAAATATTTGCTGATATGGAGGCATTATTATGTTTGAACTTGCACGCAGAAACAATAATCGTTCGATGAATTCGTATAACCCGTTCCGGGATATGGAGGAACTGGAGCGCAGCTTCTTCGGTTCGCCGATGAGCTTTTTTGACAGCCGCGATCTGGCGGAGTTCAAGACCGACATCACCGATGAGGGCGACCACTTCCTGATGGAAGCGGATCTGCCGGGCTTTGATAAAAAGGACATCCACCTGAGCCTGTCGAACGACACGCTGAGCATTCAGGCCGAGCGTCACTCCAAGGTGGAGGACAAGGACAAAAAGGACAAGGTCGTGCGCGTAGAGCGGTCGTATGGCTCGTACAGCCGGCAGTTCGATGTGTCCGGCATTGACGCGGCGGGCATCAAGGCCAAATATGAAAACGGCGTTTTGAAGCTGACACTGCCGAAGAAGGTTGCAAAAGCGCCGGAAGAAACGAAGCTCGAAATCGAGTAAACAGACCCGCAGACGCCGGGCGGAGCAAGTTCCGCCCGGCGTTTTTACGCGGAGGACTTGACAAAAGTCTTTTGCACATCTATGGTAAGCGTATGCCGCTGGGCAGCGCAGGATCGTAAAACACCGTGAAAAACAGGAGGGTATATCAATGGCAAACAAGTATGCAGGCACGCAGACGGAAAAGAATTTGCTGGCGGCCTTTGCCGGCGAATCGCAGGCACGCAACAAGTACACGTATTTCGCATCCAAAGCCAAGAAAGACGGTTTCGAGCAGATCGCGGCACTGTTCCTCAAGACGGCGGACAACGAAAAAGAGCACGCCAAGCTCTGGTTCAAGGAGCTGGAGGGCATCGGCAGCACGGCGGAAAATCTGGCCGCGGCCGCAGACGGCGAAAACTATGAGTGGACGGACATGTATGACGGCTTTGCCAAGACAGCGGAGGCCGAGGGCTTTCCGGAGCTGGCGGCACGGTTCCGCGGCGTGGCGGCCATTGAACGGATGCACGAGGAGCGCTATCGCGCGCTGCTGCACAACGTGGAGGCGCAGGAGGTCTTTGCCAAGAGCAGCGTGAGGGTTTGGGAGTGCCGTAACTGCGGCCACGTGGTCGTGGGCGAGAAGGCACCGGAGGTTTGCCCGGTGTGCAGCCACCCCCAGTCGTATTTTGAGATCCACGCGGAAAACTATTGACTTTTGAATGCAGGCGCCCCGGCAGCTTCCGCTGCCGGGGCGCTGAGCGTGTCAAAAAAGTTTTTTTGACACGCTCTCAAACGAAACCCGCTTCGCTGGGCTTTCGTTTGAAAAGGCTGCACCCCGCTGCGCGCAGAATTTGTGCGCCTTTGGCGCACAAATTCCACACTTGCGGTCTGTAAAGTATGTTCGGCAACGTACACGCCGCCGCCGAACATGATTTTAAATTATTTCGCGCCTGCGGGCGCGAACTCTGCGAGGCTTTTTTGACAGGCTGGGCGCCCCGGCAGCTTCCGCTGCCGGGGCGCCTTTGCTTGGCTTACAGCGTGATCGTTGCGTTTTCGCGGCCCTGGATGGCAAAGGAAAACAGGGCCTCCTGCGCAATGGCGGTGAAGCAGCTGCTGCGGCGGTAAGCGTCGGAGAAATGTGTTTTTGTGGCTTGCAGCAGGTCGCGCAGCTGGAGCAGGACGGCAAGCTCGTGCTTGCAGCTGCCGGTGCAGGGGCATGTGCACAGCAGGTCGTAGACCATACCGCCCTCGCAGCGAAATTCAACGGTGTAGTTCTGCGTGCCTTCTGCAATGGCATAACCGTGTGTGTCACACAGACGCAGATAGCGTACACGGCTGTCCAGGTAGTAGGTTTTGCCGCATGCTGCAACGCCCTCATCGCAGGAAAAGCCTTTGAGCGTATCCAGACAGATGCCGTCATCCGGACCACTGCCGGAGCAGACGACAATGTCGTCTGCATCCTCAGGCGGCAGATACCAGCCTGTGACCTGCTCCGGCGGCAGGACGGCAGGATCGAACGTGACAAAATATCCGCAAGCTGCATGGAACGTACCATGCACGCACGGATCGGCCACGGCGAGAATGCGCTTGTAGTCAGAGACATGGATCTTGAAGTTGTAGTGTATCGCGGCGACACGCCCGCGCTGGCCGGCCAGCTTGCCGTCAACAAACACCAGGTCGCCCTGATGGAGGTCAAACCGGTCGTTATAATACGTCAGCACGCGCGCACAGCCTGCAAACACGACGTCTGCAAGCGATTTGCGCGGAGCGTTTTGCGGTGCGGCGGGTGCAGCCGGTGCAGCGGCACCGTTAGAATGCCGCGCTGTAAAGCCAATGGAAAATACCATGTGTGACGCCTCCCATACAGTTTTATGTTCTG
This sequence comes from uncultured Oscillospiraceae bacterium, assembly GCA_934630555.1. Classification (GTDB taxonomy): domain Bacteria; phylum Bacillota; class Clostridia; order Oscillospirales; family Oscillospiraceae; genus CAG-170. Next base: position 1,654 of record CAKTXB010000172.1, on the reverse strand, counting down.
GGAACAGTATAACGCGCGTGCAGTCCAATAATATGGACAGCACGTCTCACACGGCACTGGAATTTTAAGGGGTTGCAGTTTTTACGTTTTCTGGTACAATAACACAGATTGAGAAAACGAAAACGAGAGGACAGGAAACGTATGAAAAAGAAACAGGGCGGGTTCAGCGGAGCGCTGGGATATGTGCTGGCGGCGGCTGGCAGCGCCGTGGGCGTGGGAAATATCTGGCGGTTCCCGTATTTGTGCGCCAAGGATGGCGGCGGAGTGTTTCTGCTGGTGTATCTGGTGCTGGTGCTCACGTTCGGATTTGTGCTACTGACGACGGATGTGGCCATTGGCCGCCGGACGAAGCAGAACGCGCTGCGCGCGTTTGGCACCCTGAACCGGAAATGGAAATTCCTTGGGTATCTGACATTTCTGGTGCCGGTGCTCATTATGACGTATTACTCCGTCATCGGCGGATGGATCATGAAGTATTTTGCGACGTATGTGGTCTCCAGCGGTACGCAGGCGGCGCAGGATGGGTTCTTTATGAGCTTTATCACCGCACCGGTCGCGCCGATCGTGTTTATGCTGCTGTTTTTGGCCCTGACGGCGTGGGTCGTGTATTGCGGCGTGGAAACGGGCATTGAGAAGTGCTCACGATATATCATGCCGGGGCTTTTGGTGCTGGTCGTAGGCATTGCCATCTTTTCGCTGACACTGACGCACACGGATGCAAACGGCGTGACACGCACGGGTCTGCAGGGGCTTGCGGTGTATGTGAAGCCGGACTTTACGGGCATGACGGTGCGGCGGTTTTTGAACATTGTGCTGGACGCGATGAGCCAGCTGTTTTTCTCATTGAGCGTCAGCATGGGCATTATGATCACCTATGGCAGCTATGTGAAGGACGATGTGGATCTGGTGAAGGCCAACAACCAGATCGAGCTCTTTGACACCGGCGTGGCGTTTTTGGCCGGCATGATGATCATTCCTGCCGTGTATGTGTTTTTGGGCACGGAGGGCATGGACAGCGGCCCGAGCCTGACATTTATCAGCCTGCCGCGGGTATTTGCAGCCATGGGCAGCGCAGGGCGCATTGTGGGCGTGCTGTTCTTTTTGGCACTGGGCTTTGCGGCGCTGACGAGCTGCGTGTCGGTGATGGAAACGCTGGTGGCCAACTGCATGGAGATCTTTCACAAAACGCGCAGGCAGATGTGCGCGCTTGTGGGCGTGTATTCTCTGGTGACGGCGGTGGTCATCTGCTTGGGCTACAACGTGCTGTACTTTGAGCTGCCGCTGCCAAACGGTTCGACGGCGCAGCTGCTGGATGTGATGGACTACATCAGCAACAGCTGCCTGATGCCGCTGATCAGTCTGCTGACGAGCATCCTGCTGGGCTGGGTCGTTGGGCCGAAGTGGATCGTGGAAGAGGTAGAAAAGAACGGCGAGCATTTTGGACGGGCGAAGCTCTATAGCGTGATGCTCAAGTATGTTGTGCCGGTCGTGATGTTCATTTTGTTTTTGACGTCTGCGGGGCTGGTGTAAAAACGTAAAAATAATGCCGCGCGAAGCAAACGCTTCGCGCGGCATTAAGCGTGTCAAAAAAGTATTTTTGACACGCTTTCAAACGCGAACCGCTGCGCTGGGTTCGCGTTTGAGAAGGCTTGCA
>CAKTXB010000171.1 GCA_934630555.1 uncultured Oscillospiraceae bacterium | reverse complement strand
CGCCCCGGCGCGCCAAAGACGGCGCGCCGGGGCGTTATTTGTCAGGACAAACGGAGCAGGGAGGGCGCACCCACAAGTGGGTGCGCCCTTTTGGATGGATTCAGCGCTCCTGATATGCGCGATACAGGAACGTGACGATCTGCGCCCGGGTGCAGACGTCGTGCGGTGCAAAGCGGCTGCCGCCAACACCGGCGGTCACATCGTTTTCGGCGGCCCAGGCAACAGCCTCGGCAAAGAAGCTGTCTGCGGCTACATCCGAGAACTGCGTGCTTGCAGCTGTCTTTGCGCCAAGGGCGCGGTAGAGGAACGTTACAGCCTGCGCGCGCGTGCAGACGCTGTCCGGTGAGAATGTGGCAGCGCTCGTGCCGGCAGTAATGCCTTTGCTTACGGCCCAGCGAACAGCCTCGGTGTAATAGGCGTTCGGGGCAAGGTCGGTGAAGCTCATCGTGTCCGTCACGACCGGCGAACCGGCGGCGCGCCACAGGAAGGTGACGATCTGCGCGCGCGTGCAGGGAAGCGCCGCGCCGAAGAAGCCGCTGCCCGTGCCGTTCGTGATGCCGCTTTCAGCGGCCCACGCCACGGCGTCAGCATAGTACGCATCTGCGGGCACGTCTTTAAACAGGCGATCATCCGCCGGTTCTTCTTCGGCGGAAGGCTTCCGGCCACCGGAGGAAGTGCCGTGCGATGTGCCGGACTGCACATTGCCGCAGATGGAGCACACGCCGTTCACATAGTCGTGCGTGTGACCTTCTGTGATGGTGCTGCCGTTGTCAGAGTCTTTTCTGCCTTCCACAATGGTCTTTGCAAATTCATCCGCAGCGGCGATCTTTTTGTCCTCCGTGCTGCCGTCGTGGTTCCACTCACTCGAGCCATAGAGCTTGCCGGTCGTGTGGTTGTTCGCGATGGTCAGCTTCGGGTCATTCTGCGGCGCAATGCCCTTAAAGAAGCACACGCCCATATACGCGTCCACATAGTTGTCTGTAAACGTGATCTCACCGTTCAGATTGCGCACCAGCTGGAGCGCGATGGCCTTGTTGGGATAGTCGTCGTCCTTCAGCGTAAAGTGGTTGCCGGTCACGGTGATGTCCACCGTCTTGTCTTCATCTGCGCTGCGCGTTTCCACGTGGAAGCCGCGCGGACCAGTGACAGTGTTATTCAGGAACGAGATGCTGCGCGTGCTGGTTTCAGTCTTATACCACACCGGGTAAGCGTTGTTTGTATAGTATTCGCTCGCATCACCGCGGAACGCAAACGTATTGCCCTGATAGGTGATGTCCTTTGCGGCGGGGTAACCGGTCTGCGATTCATAGAACGTGCTGTTCTTGACGACCAGGGAAGCGTCACTGCTCGTGTCAAACAGCAGGCTGCCCGGCGCGACGATGCTGTCTACCGTGAACGTGCCGCCCGCAGGCAGCTTGGCACAGATGACCGGGCAGCGGACCGGTCCATCGATCTCAACGCCGTGTACGCCGCTGTCCAGCACCTTGCCGTTGCCGGCAATGGTCAGGCTCTGAAGGGCGCTGCGGCTCAGGTCCACGGTAAAGCCGTCTGCGTTCTGGTCGTGCAGCAGTTCGATCGTTACGGCTTCCTCTGTGCTTGTACGCAGGGCTTCCAGCGCGTCGCGCAGCGACGCATAGCCCTGTTCGCCGATGTATACGAGCGGGCCGTTGACCGTCAGGCTCACATCATCGGAAACGCCGTACACTTTGCCGCCCTTCACGCCCTGCGTTGTGCTGATGGTCTTGCCTGCGTCAGGCGTGAACGTGTTATTGCTGTAGTTCAGCGTCAGATCATTTGCCGTGAACGCCTTCTTGTTTGCCACCGCGTCATCATAGAGGAAGTAGCCGTAGCCAGTGATCTCATTATCTGCAATGGTGACCTCCGGCTTTTGAGTCATTGTGAGGAGCTTCTCATGCAGCGTAATGGCATTGCCGCCGGTGAGCGCCAGCTCGTTTTCCTTAATTTCGGCAGATGTCAGACTGCTGAGCTGGATGCAGGCGCGGCCCGCGTCCGTGACGGAGATGGTGTTGCCTGTAATGACTGCGCGGACATTGGCATTGTCAATGTTGATGCCGCGTGCATAGCCGCTGATGTGGTTGTCTTGGATCAGAAGCTCGTTGCCGCCGCGGCACTGCGCAAAAATGGGATAGGCGTTGCTGTCACCCGAATACGCCGTGCCGTCAAACACGTTGTCGTGGATGCTGTACGTCATCTTGCCCTCGTTGTCAAAGTTGTCATAGACATACAGACGGCCATGGAACGTACAGTTTTTGATCTCCATTTCAGCCGACGTGACGTCCTGCCCCGCATTCGGGTCACACGCGGCAGAGGCACCCACCGTGGTGGAAGTGGTCGTTGTGAAGTCGATGTTGTCAATGGTCAGCTTGCCGGATGGGTTAAAGCTGCTGCTATAGCCGCCGGCCACATATGCCTGCACATTGCCGTCGGTCAGCTGCGCCTTGTTGCCGGCTTCGTCATCCACGCCGATGATGCTGTAGCTCGTGCGGAAGATCTGGTGGTTGCCGCCCACGGTGCAGTCGATCTGATTGCCGTCGGACAGCAGGGAAGTGAAGCCCGCCAGCGTGCCGTGGATATAGTATTTGACCTCCGTGACGGAGCCGGCTATGCCCGCGTATTTGTAAAGCGGCGCGTCATAGTCTGTCACCGTCAAATACGGTTTGCCGCCCTCACGGTCTTTCCAGTTGACGCCGAACAGCGCCATGTAGGCCTCGTTTGCGGCCTTGCACGTGGGGTACTGCATGCCGTTATAAAGCGCCTCCGCCGCGGCCTGGTCCGCGCCGGAAACATTGCTTCCGTATGTAAGCTCCAGCGTGACATAGTCTCCGCCCTCCGTGCCGGCTGCCAGCGCTGTTACAGAAAACAGGCTCAGCACAAGACAAGCGGCCAGAATCATGGACAAAATTTTTCGTTTCATGAACTCCTTACCCTCCTAAGTATTTTCAAATTCCGCAGCCTCTGTGCGGGAATATACCACAAAATGCGCGCAAAAAAAGCCGAAACTCCGCGAATACGGGGCCACGGCCAGAAGGGGATGCGGTAAAAACCGAAAGTTGCAGCTGGCTGGCTTAAAATGAAGCCCCTATAGCTTTGCGTCGCCGCCTTTCGGCGGGTTTGCCAAATATATTGCGGACAGGATCGCATTGCAAACATCGTATGCCCGGGCATACGCAAAATCAGCCTTGGCTGATTTTGAGGATCCTTGTGAAACAGGAGCTTATCCCTGTAAAAGTTCCGCGTTTTGTATCAATCAAGCAATTTGCGCATTCTGATGCACAGTTACCATACCACAAAACATAGATGCCTGCAACCGTTTTTTTCAAAATGTAGAAATTTCTTCCTGAAATGTAAAACCACCGGTCATATGGCCCGTGAACACAGCACACCTAAAAAACGCCCCCGGCATGGCCGGGGGGCAGGTACTTATTCCACTTATTCCAGATATGACGCAAGAACGCTCCATGCTTCGGCAAGCCGCTCCAGCGACCAAGCGGCATTGGCCGGACTGGTGGAGGGCAGCTGGATCGCATGAAAGCCTGTTTGCGCGGCCAGATGTTTTTTGTACAGCGCATACGACGTGCCCCCGTTGCAGAACACGGCCCGAATGGGCGCAGCTGTCAGAATGGGGGAGAGATCGTTCGGCACGGCATTACGGATGCTGCTGTCGCTCGAGCCTTCTATGGCGCAGCGCGCAATGACATCCCACAGCGCAATGTGGTGCGCGTGCAGCATGGCGGTTTTCTCCGCCACGCTCTGCGGTACTTCACAGCCCAGAACCGCTGCCAGCACGCGCCAGAAGCGGTTTTGCGGATGGCCGTAGAAAAATGCCGCCTCCCGCGATTTGACCGACGGGAACGAGCCGAGAATGAGCACGCGCGCTGTCTTGTCATACACCGGCGGGATGGGGTGAAGGACTTCCTCCCTCACAGCGCCGCCAGCACGGCCTCGATGTCTGCTTCTTCGCTGGCCCACGATGTGACAAAGCGCGCCGCCGTATGCCGTTCGTCTATGGTGGCCGTGAACTCACAGCCAAAGCGCGCCTGCATGGCGGCGTACTGCTCGTTCGTCAAAATGGGAAAAACCTGATTCGTCGGCGATTCGGCGTAGAAGCGATAGCCCTTTTGACGCAGTCCGTCCGCCAGCTTCTGCGCAAGCCGGGTCGCATGGCGGCCCATGTCCAGCCACAGGTCGTTCTCAAAATATGCCGCAAATTGCACACCGAGCAGACGGCCCTTGGCCAGCATCCCGCCGCGCTGCTTTATCA
>CAKTXB010000170.1 GCA_934630555.1 uncultured Oscillospiraceae bacterium | reverse complement strand
TGGACCGTCCGAATCTGCAGGGCCGCTATCAGACGCTGCGCGTGCATACAAAAAATATCAAGCTCGCCGAGGACGTGGACCTGCACAAGATCGCGCAGGCAACTGCCGGCGCGGTGGGTGCGGATCTTGCAAACCTTGTCAACGAAGCCGCGCTGCGGGCCGTTCGCCAGGGCCGCAAGGCCGTGAACCAGCAGGACCTGCTGGTGTCGTTTGAAACGGTCATTGCCGGCACGGAAAAGAAGGGTACGGTGCTCACCGATACCGAAAAGCGCATCGTGTCCTATCACGAGGTCGGCCATGCGCTGGTGGCGGCGCTGCAAAAGCATACGCAGCCCGTTTCCAAGATCACCATTGTGCCGCATACCTCCGGCGCGCTGGGCTACACCATGCAAATGCCGGAGGAAGAAAAGTTCCTCAACTCCCGTGAAGAGCTGCTGGTGGAGCTGCAGACGCTGCTGGGCGGCCGTGCGGCTGAACAGGTCGTGTTCGGCATTCAGACGACCGGCGCCTCCAACGATATTGAACGCGCCACAGAGCTGGCCCGCAAAATGGTCACGCAGTACGGCATGAGTGAGAAATTCGGCCTTATGGCCCTGTCCACCGTGTCGAACCCGTATCTGGACGGCAGCACGATGATGAACTGCGCCGACTCCACAGCCTCTGCCGCCGATTCGGAGATCCAGAGTCTGCTTGCCAAGTGCTATGATGCAGCCCGCAAGCTGCTGCTGAACAACCGCGCGCTGCTCGACGAGATCGCACTGTATCTGCTTCAAAAGGAAACCATCACCGGCGACGAATTCATGGCCTATGTGAACGCCGATAAAAAGCGTCTGGTTGAGGCTGCGGAAACAGCCGATACAGATGCAGGTTCCCCTGCGGCGCCGAACACAGCCGCACCCGACACACCCACGGAGGAATAAGCCATGCAGGATGCGCTTTCCGACGTGATCGGCTCAGATGCTGTGCAGTCCGCTGCCGCAGCACAGTCGAGCCTGACCAAATTTGTAAATTCACTTTCTCTCACGCGCATTCTCACCGCCGTTGTACTGCTGCTCGTCTGCGCGGCGCTCATCCGGCTGGTGCAGCGCGGCACGAAACGGCTGCTGGTCCGCTCCCATATCGAAACACGGCTGCACAAGCTCATTCTGGCCGTGGTGCGCGGCGTGATGATCTTCATTGCCGTCATGCTGCTGGCCGGCACGCTGGGTGTGGATACCTCCTCGCTGCTTGCCGTTTTGAGTGTAGCTGGTCTTGCCATCTCGCTGTCGGTGCAGGATCTGCTTGCCAACATTGCGGCGGCGGTGCTGCTGCTGACCAGTAAGCCCTTCCGCGTGGGCGACTATGTGGAAATTGACGGCAAAGGCGGCACGGTGGAGCTCATCGGCCTGTTCCACACGCGGCTTTTGAGCTATGACGGGCAGATCATTTACTACCCCAACAGCAAAGTCACCTCCAGCCGGGTGTGCAACATGACCGGCAACGGCCGCCGCCGGGTAGACCTCACCATCACCGCGAGCTATGACGCAGACCCGCAGACCGTCTGCGCCGCCCTGCTGCGGGCAGCCGACGTGCCGGACGTACTGCCGGACGAAGCGATCTACGCCCGTGTGGAGGAATACCGCGACAGCGCTGTGGCCTACGCGCTGCGCGTCTGGACGACTGCGGAGCACTATTACAGCGTCCGCGCCGATCTGCTCGACGCCGTCTGGCGTGAGTTCAAGGCCGCAGGTGTTGCGATGACCTACCCGCATCTGATCGTTCACGGTGTACCGGAGCGATCGCAATAAGAGCCTCGTGTTCCTGCCGGAAACATCTGTCGTTTCCGGCAGGTTTTTCTTTTTCGGAAAACACACGATGAGCGTGGAACGTGGCGAATCACGGTTGACTTTCCACTTCCGCCCTGATACAATGAGTGTAAACTGTCTATCCCCGCACGGGGGTTTGCTTCGGCAGACTCCCGTCCACCCGAACGAACATATTTAGGAGGATACATCACCGATGGATTGGGATCGCTTAATCACAGTTGAACAGATGGAAGCCGCCACCAATGAATTGCTGGAAACCGGCAAAAAAGTTGGCGCGGATTCTTGGCAGCAGCGCGTCAAGAACCAGACGCCGCACTGCGGATTCGGCGAAGCAGGCACCTGCTGCCGTATCTGCTCCATGGGCCCGTGCCGCATCACGCCCAAGGCGCCGCGCGGCATCTGCGGCTGTGACGTTCACGGCATTGTTGGCCGTAACTACCTGCGCTTCACCGCCGGCGGCGCAGCCACACACTCTGACCATGGCCGTCAGATCTGCCACACGCTCTATCAGGCAAAGGACGGCGGCGCTTATCAGGTCAAGGACCCTGAAAAGCTGAAGAGGATCGCCGCTGAGTGGGGCATTGAAACCGAAGGCAAGGATCTGTACGACCTGGCCCACGAGGTCGCTGAGACCGGCCTGATGGAATACGGCAAGCCGTTTGGCGTGCAGCGCTATCTCAAGCGTGCGCCGGAGCACACGCAGGAGCTGTGGCACAAGGCCGGCATCGAGCCGCGCGCCATTGACCGCGAGGTCTCCCAGTCCATGCACATGACGCATATGGGCTGCTCCTCTCTGCCGGAAGCACTCATCAAGCAGTCGCTGCGCGCCGGTCTGTCCGACGGCTGGGGCGGTTCGATGATGGGCACGGAGTTCTCCGACGTCCTGTTCGGCACGCCGAAGCCCGTTGACACCACCGCCAACATCGGCGTTATGGAAAAGGACATGGTCAACATCGTTGTCCACGGTCACGATCCGTCGCTGTCTGAAATGATCGTGTTCTATGCGCAAGACCCCGAGCTCATCGCGCTCGCCAAGGAAAACGGCGCAAAGGGCATCAACATCTGCGGCGTCTGCTGCACCGGCAACGAAGTTGCCATGCGTCAGGGCATCCCCATGGCGGGCAATTTCCTGCAGCAGGAAAACGTCGTGCTCACCGGTGCCTGTGAAGCCATCGTCGTGGACGTGCAGTGCATCTTCCCGGCGCTCGGCCCGCTGTCCAAGTGCTTCCACACCAAGTTCATCACCACCTCCCCCATCGCCCGGATGCCGGACTCCGATTTCATCGAGTTCCACGAGGACACCGCGGCTGAAAACGCCAAGGCGATCGTGAAGATGGCGATCGAAAACTTCAAAAACCGCAATCAGGATCTGGTCAACATTCCGCAGCTCAAGACGAAGGCCCGTGTCGGCTACTCCGTTGAGGCCATCAAGAAGTGCCTGGACGGCGTTACGAACTCGCACGTGGACATCACCGGCACGACGAAGCCGCTGGTCGACGTTGTGAAGTCCGGCGTTCTGCGCGGCGCAGTCGCCATGGTCGGCTGCAACAACCCCAAGGTCCGTCCCGATACCGCACACATCGAGCTGATGAAAAAGCTCCTGAAAAATGACATCATCGTCATCGTATCCGGCTGCTCTGCGCAGGCCGCGGCCAAGGCCGGTCTGATGGATCCCGACGCCGCTGAATACTGCGGTGAGGGCCTCAAGCGCGTGTGCAAGCTCGTCGGTATCCCGCCCATCCTGCACATGGGTTCCTGTGTGGATATTTCCCGTATGATGATCCTGGCCTCGGATATTGCCAAGGACTGGGGCATCAACATTTCTCAGATCCCGCTGTGCGGCTGCGCGCCGGAATGGATGTCTGAAAAGGCAGTTTCCATCGGCAACTACGTCGTCGCCACCGGCATTGAAACCTATCTCGGCGTCGATCCCTACTCCAAGGGTTCTTCTGAGATCACCGAGCTGCTCCAGGGTCAGACCGGCTGCAAGGAATGGGTCGAGGCAAACTTTGTTGTGGAAACCGACATTGAAAAGCTCGGCGACCGCATGATCGAATCCATCGAAGCCAAGCGCGCCGCGCTGGGCATCTGATGCTGTTACTCTGCTGCAGCAGAAAGGCATACATACTATGAAACTGGCAATCACAGGAAAGGGCGGTGTCGGCAAAACGACGCTCTCGTCCACGCTTGCACGGCTGTACGCCGATGAGGGGCGCACCGTTCTGGCCGCTGACGTTGACCCGGACGCGAATCTGGGCCTCGCGCTGGGCCTGACGGAGGAAGAGGTCAACGCCATCGTTCCCGTTTCCAAAATGAAACAGCTGGCCAAGGAGCGCACCGGTGCAAATGACCTCAACTCATTCTACAAGCTCAACCCCGCGGTTTCCGACCTGCCGGACAAGCTGGCCAAGGAGATCAACGGTGTCAAGCTGCTGGTCATGGGCACGGTGGATACCGGCGGCAGCGGCTGTGTCTGCCCCGAGCACGTGATGCTCAAGGC
>CAKTXB010000169.1 GCA_934630555.1 uncultured Oscillospiraceae bacterium | reverse complement strand
GAAATGGTCCGCCGCCCGGAGGAGGTGCTGGCACACTATCTGCATCAGGATCATGTGCGCCTCATCCGCTGCGGAGGCGAGAGCGCGATCGCGGCGCAGCGTGAGCAGTGGAACGACGGCTCCAATACGCTGTGTATCCGTCCGGGCTGCGTAGTCGTGTATGACCGCAACCATATCACAAATCAGATCCTGACGGATGCCGGGATCGAAGTTCTTACCGTTCCCAGCGCCGAGCTTTCGCGCGGCCGCGGCGGCCCGCGCTGCATGAGCATGCCGCTTTGCCGCGCCGCGCTGTAACAGGAGCAAGCAAATTGGATGATCTATATCCGGAAAACCAAAATCAGTGGAACAAATAGAAAGGAGCATTTTTATGCCTGTCAATCTTCGTGGAAGAAATTTTCTGAAACTGCTGGACTATTCTCCGGCAGAGATCCGTTATCTGCTCGACCTGTCCAGAACATTCAAGGACCTTAAGCGCACGGGCACGCCGCACCGCTATCTGGAGGGCAAGAACATCGTCCTGCTGTTTGAGAAAACGTCGACCCGCACGCGCTGCTCATTTGAGGTCGCCGGAATGGACCTTGGCATGGGCGTGACGTATCTTGACCCCGGCAGCAGCCAGATGGGAAAGAAGGAGTCTATCGCCGACACGGCAAAGGTCCTCGGGCGGATGTATGACGGCATCGAATACCGCGGCTTCAGCCAGAAGATCGTAGAGGAACTGGCAGAAAACGCGGGCGTGCCCGTCTGGAACGGCCTGACCGACGAGTTCCATCCGACGCAGATGCTGGCGGACCTTCTGACCATCGAGGAAAAGAAGGGCACGCTCAAGGGGCTGCGCTTTACGTATTTCGGCGACGCGCGCAACAACATGGGAAATTCCCTCATGGTCGCGTGTGCAAAGATGGGGCTGCATTTCACCGCCTGCGCGCCGAAGGAGCTTTTCCCGGCACAGGAGCTGGTCGAGACGTGTAAGGAGCTTGCGGCGCAAAGCGGCGGCTCGGTGACGCTGACTGAGAGCATGGAAGAGGGCGCGCGGGACGCGGACGTGCTGTATACGGATATTTGGGTCTCGATGGGCGAGCCGGACTCCGTCTGGGCGGAGCGCATCCGGCTTTTGACGCCGTATCAGGTCAACGCCGAAAAGATGGCGCTGGCAAAGCCGGACGCGCTCTTTATGCACTGCCTGCCGTCGTTCCACGACATCAACACGACCATCGGGAAGCAGATCGCAGAGAAATTCGGCATTACCGAGATGGAGGTCTCGGACGAGGTGTTCCTTTCGCCGCAGTCGGTCGTCTTTGATGAGGCGGAAAACCGGATGCACACCATCAAGGCGGTCCTCTATGCAACACTTCATTGAGCGGGCGCGGACTAAAAACTGGATCGGATTTGGTGCGCGTGCGGCGCTGCTGCTGGTCGGTGCGATCTGGGGCAGCTCGCTGGTCGTGGTAAAATCCGCCGCGGAGTATATCAGCCCGAATTTTCTCATTGCACTGCGTTTTACGGCAGCATTTGCCGTACTGGCTCTGATTTTTTGGAGGCGGCTGCGCGGCGTATCCCGCTCGCTTCTGGGCCGCTGCGCCGTGATCGGTGCATGCCTGTTTCTGGCTTACTGGATCCAGACGATCGGCGTAACGTTTGCCATGCCCGGAAAAAGCGCATTTCTCTCCTCGATCTACTGCGTGCTCGTGCCGTTCATTTACTGGCTTATCAGCGGTCAAAAGCCGAAGCTGCGGAATCTGTTGGCGGCGGTGCTGTGCGTGGGCGGGATCGTGCTGACCAGCGTGACGGGCGGCTTCACGATGGAGCTGGGCGATATGCTGGCTCTGCTCAGCGGCATATTCTTTGCCGCGCACATTGCGGTAGTTGGGAAGCTGGGGCAGGGGGAAGATCCCATTGTGGTGACGATCCTTCAATTCGGTTTCTGCGCACTGTTCGCGTGGATCGCAACCTTTGCGCTGGAAGGCGTGCACATGACCTGGGATAGGCGCGCCTTGGGCGGCGTCCTCTATCTGGCGTTGTTTTGCACCATGCTGGCGCTGCTGCTGCAAAATGTGGGGCAGAAGTACGCCTCGCCGGCCAGCGCGTCGATTTTAATGAGTACTGAGTCAGTATTCGGCATCCTGTTTTCTGTTCTGTTTGCCGGAGAGGTGGTCACGCCGCGGCTGGCGGTCGGCTTTGCGCTGATCTTTGCAGCCGTGCTCGTTTCAGAGGTGCAGCTGCCTGCGAAGCAAGCTGCGAAACAATAAAAACCAGCGCCGCACAGGAACGTTCTGGGCGGCGCTGCTTGAAATTTTGAGGTTATAAATATATTATTATATAAAATATAAAGGAGGCGCACCATGTTTACCATTCTCCGCATAGACGCGCATGCGACCGCCGACCGCATGCCCACAGAGTACGCCGCGCTGGCAGCCAGCGGGCGGACTGATGTTGTTTTAAAACAAGCCGATGCCGAAACGCCGGAACAGCTTGTTGCTGCGGCGCAGGAAGCAGATGTTTTGCTGACGGATTGCGCTATGCTGACTGGCGCGGTGCTGCAGCAGCTTCCGCGCTGCCGTGCAATTATCCGCTATGGCGTGGGGTATGACACCGTGGATGTTGCAGCTGCAAGCAAATGCGGCATCGCCGTTGTCAATGTGCCGGATTTTTGCAGCGAAGAGGTATCAAACCATGTAATGATGTTTCTGCTTGCTGCGGCAAAGAAGCTGAAACCGTTAGATGCGCTTGTTCGGCAGGGGCAATGGACGCAGGCAAAAGCCATGCAGCGTCCGATGGGCAGCATTCATGGCGAGACGCTGGGGATCATAGGCTGCGGCAATCTGGGGCGAAGCGTGGCGGTAAAGGCACACGCATTTGGTATGCAGGTCATTGGCTACAGCCCGCGCACCCCGCAGCCGCTGCTGAACGCCGCAGGGATACGCGCTGTTGGATTTGAAGAGCTGCTGCAGACCGCGGATTATATCTCTGTGAACACCAGTCTGGATGCACGCACCCATCATCTGATCGACCGTGCCGCATTGAAGCAGATGAAGCCAAGCGCTGTGCTCATCAACTGCGCCCGCGGAGCGATCGTTGATGAAGCTGCGCTCATTGAAGCTCTGCAGGCGCACACGATCGCAGGCGCGTGTCTGGATGTGTTTGAAACAGAGCCGCTTCCGGGCACATCGCCGCTTTGTGCGCTGGATAATGTGCTGCTCATGCCGCATGACGCATCGTATTCCGACGCCAGCTTTCATCTTCTCAAAACACGCGTGATCGAAGAAGCCCTGCGCGTGTGCGACGGCGCTGCGCCGCTGCATGTGGTAAACGCAGCGCAGCTTGGCCTGCTTTGACAGTGGGTCAGGAGAACGCGGAGTATGACCGGGAGCTGAACGGATCCGTGCATTGGAAGCAGGAAGATCGCGGAGCTCATGGCAGGCAGGGATGATCCGCTTGCCAAGATTGCGTCACGGATAAAGACAGACAACACAAAAATGTCATAAGGAAAGGCATTATCGAAAAGCATAGCTCAAAAATACCGATATGCCGGAAAGGCAGAGCTGTTATGACTGTAAAGGAAATGAAACGCTACGCCCTCGCGTGCCCGACGAGCATGGGCGTGCGCATCACGCCGGAAGATCGGATGGCGGTGCAGAACAGCAATACGTTTTATATGCAGGCGACGAGCGCGGAGTCGAACGTGCTGAACGTCGCCTCGAGCCTTGGGCGGGAGTGCCTCGTGCTGACCAAATTTGTCAAGGACAGCCCCGTTGCGGACTTCATCAAGCGGCAGCTGCGCGCGCGGAACATCCGCTTTGAGGGTCTGGATGTGGAGCAGGGCGGGCCGTGGGGCTATCGCCATCAGTTCAACATCGCGGACTCCGGCTTCGGCCTGCGTGCCCCGCGCGTGTGGAATGACCGGGCGGGCGAGGTCGGAAGAACGCTTTGCATCGAGGATTTTGATGTTGACCGCATCTTCGGGCAGGAGGGCGTCGGCATTCTGCACCTGTCCGGACTCATCGCCGCCATGAGCCATGAGACGACCGCGTGCTGCCTTGCGCTGGCAAAGGCTGCAAAGCAATACGGCACGCTTGTCTCCTTTGACCTCAATTACCGCGCGTCGTTCTGGAAGGGACGCGAGGAAGAACTGTCCAACGCGTTCCGCGAGATCGCGTCTCTTGCCGATGTGCTCATCGGCAACGAGGAGGACTTCCAGCTCTGCCTTGGCTTCCAAGGACCGGAGGCGGGCGGGAAAGAACTGTCCTCCAAAATCGAGTCTTTCAAGAGCATGATCTCGCAGGTGCAGGAACAGTATCCGAACGCGAGGATGTTCGCAACGACGCTTCGTCAGGTCCTCTCTGCC
>CAKTXB010000168.1 GCA_934630555.1 uncultured Oscillospiraceae bacterium | reverse complement strand
GCCTTAGGAAGCGCAGGTATTCCTCGCTCGTCCACCTGCTGTGGAGAGGGAAGCCTGCCAGCTTCATGAAAAATGCCTTGACCTTGCCGGGAAACGAGTTTCCCGCGTGGGTAAAGGTGGGCGCGATGAGCACGCCGTCGTCCTTCAGCACCCGCTTGATCTCTTGTAGGGCTTTCTCCGGCTGCGGCACGATGTGCAGCGCGTTGGACACGATCACCACATCGAAGGACTTGTCCGCATACGGCAGGCGGAACATATCCTGCACCGAAAAGTGCAGCTTTGCAGATTGATTATCCCGCTTTGCTTCAAGAACCATCTCCGCGGAGGCGTCCGTCGCCTCGATGTGCGCCGCCGCGTTCACGATGTGCTTTGCGATCAGCCCCGTGCCGGTTGCCAGCTCCAGCACCGTCTTGGCTTTCACGACCGGCCGGATCAGCGCATACATCTCCTCATACGCCGCCCCATCCTTTCGCATAAAGCGGTCGTACCGACCGGCATTTCTGTCCCAGAAATTCTTGTGTTCTCTCATGGCTGCCATTCCTCTTGTCGTTAGATATATCTAACCTGTACGCACACATCTTTTGGTTAGATACAACTAACTATCGTATCTTGAAAAAGCCGCATTTCTGCGGCAGCCTTTCCAAAGCTATTCTTGCATAATTTAGCGTTTTCGGATGATTTTCTTAAAAAATCACACTTTCCGTTTCTGCTCCAAAGTATAGCACCGCTGATGGTTCGTGTCAACTAACCATCTGGTATTCTTTTTCTCTTTTCCTCTGCCTTCGGAGCGCGTATAAAGCAGCCGCCCTTATTCTTTGATTATAGCATCCCAAAGCGTGGGGTGGCCCGGTGCGGTTTTCGTGTTGTTCATCGAGTGGAAAAAAGCGGGATGCCGAGAATACTGCAAAGCCCCGCTGGAATTGCTCGGGCAAGGCTTTGCACTGCGGATGCGATAAACCGAAGATCACTTCTCCTGTATAGGCATCATCCGCTGTATTCCTGAAATTCTGCTTTTCCAGCCATTGTTTTTCTTCTTCATTTTCCGGAATATCGATCTGCTCGATCTTGAAGATAACGGAACGTGTGCCGTCCTTACAGCAGGCGATCATCATTCTGTCGTCATTGGTCCACTTGCGCATACTGGAGCCGCCCTGCAGCGCCGCACAAACGTATCGGCTGATGGCATTCCATGCTTCTGCGCAGAATTCTCCGTTCATCAGATGGTAAAAATCATCCTGCTCCGGCGTTCTTTTCAGGAGGAACGTGTCTCCCGCTTTGAAGCAAGGACACGGGCCGGATTTTGGGTCAGCCAAACACTTTTCCTGTAAATCCGGAAACACCTTTGTTTCCAATGTCGTTATTCCGCATTCGTAGTTCACAACCTCTCTGCGCGTTCAATGCGTCGAGTTTGGAAAATTGGGATTTATCTATCCCAACAGGTTTTCTTATCTTCTTCCGTAATAATGCGAATGCCTTTGCAAGGATCGCCTGCCGCCACCGAATCGCTCAGAATATCTTTGACCTCCCCCCAACTGCTTTTTTATCAGTTTTCGCTGTCCTCCTTCATCGGATGGGCGAAGTTGATCGTAGTCATAACAACAGCTATAGCATCCAAAAAATACGGTTGAGCGTGCGGATGGAGCTGCCTGCCCGGCGGAAACAACGCTGACGCTCATTGGCGGCTTCTGCAAAATAGTCCGCCAGCCGGGGAGCCACTTGCATTTGCTGCATTTGCTGATAAAATAGACTCTGGCCGCGCAGGGCGCGGGAAACTACGTATCTTGGGAGTCTTTCTATGCCTCAGCAGAAAAATTCGCCCCGCTCCATGGGGATGTATCTGGCCTCAATGACCATTTTCGGTACGATCGGTCTTTTCCGGCGGCTCATTCCGCTGCCGTCGGCGCTGGTCGCATTTTTTCGCGGTATCATCGGCGCGGCGTTTCTCGTTGCATTCGTCCGGCTGCGCGGCGGCGCGCTGCGGCATGGACTTTCGCGGCGCGTGGCGGTGCGGCTGGCTCTGACGGGCGCCATCATCGGGGTCAACTGGATGCTGCTGTTTGAGGCGTACAATTATACGTCCGTGTCCATTGCGACTCTTTGCTATTATATGCAGCCGACGTTTGTTGTCCTGTTTTCGGCGCTGGTGCTGCGGGAACGGTTGGGGCTGCGCAAGGGGCTCTGCGCCCTGACAGCGCTTGCCGGCATGGTGCTGGTGTCCGGCATTCCGGAGAGCGGGCTGCCGCAGGCGCGCGATCTGACGGGCATTTTGCTGGGGCTTGGCGCGGGCGCGTGCTATGCCGTGATCGTGCTGCTCAACAAGAGCGTGCACGGTGCGGACGCATATGAAAAAACAGTCATTCAGCTGAGTGCGGCGGCGCTGGTGCTGCTGCCCTATCTGCTGCTCACCGGTTCGTTTACGGCCAGCAGCTGGAGCTGGGGCACGGTAGGGCTGCTGCTGCTCGTAGGCATCTTGCACACGGGGCTGAGCTACACGCTGTATTTTGGTGCAATGGATGGGCTGCAAACCCAAACTGTGGCGCTTTTAAGCTATCTTGACCCGGTCATTGCACTGTTTTTGTCGGCAGCGCTGCTGCATGAGGCGCTGAGCGTGCTGGCAGTCTTCGGCGCGGTGCTCATTCTCGGCTCTGCCGCCGTGTGCGAGCTTGGCGACGCATGGGCGCCGTACAGGAAGAAGGGAATGTCATGATACATGATGCGCGCGAGCAGGCGCTGTTTTCCTCCGCGCCGATTGGCAAGGCCATCTGGGCGCTGGCAGTGCCGGCTGTCATCAGCCAGATCATTACCGTCATCTATAATATGGCGGATACGTTTTATATCGGGCAGCTGGGCGACCCGAATCAGGTGGCGGCGGCCACGCTGGCCATGCCGCTGTTTGTCATGCTGACGGCCATTTCCAACCTGTTCGGCATTGGTGGCGCCAGTGTGATCTCCCGCGCGCTTGGCGCGGGGCAGTCAGAACGTGCGCAGCACTGCGCGGCGTTTTGTATCTGGACGTCTGCCGCGGTGGCGCTGCTATACGGGCTGGTGCTGCTGGCAGTACGGCCCACGCTGCTGCCGCTTCTGGGTACCGACGCGCTGACGCACGACTGGACCTCGCAGTACCTGTTCTGGACCGTATGCGTGGGAGCTGTGCCCACGGTGCTGAACCCGGAGCTGGCGCATCTGGTGCGCGCGGAGGGCTACTCGCGGCAGGCGAGCTTTGGCGTGGCGTTTGGCGGTGTGCTCAACATTCTGCTGGACCCGCTGTTCCTGTTTGTGTTCAAGCTGCATATTGTGGGCGCAGCCATTGCGACACTGCTGTCCAATCTGGCGGCAACGGTCTACTTTTTCGTATTTCTCTATAAGATCCGCCGCACCACGGTCATCACGCCCGCACCGAGGTACTACACGCTGGGTGGGCACATTCCGATGGATGTGGTGACCGTTGGGCTGCCGAGCTTTCTCATCTCTATGATGGCCACGGTGTCCAACACCGTGCTCAACCACATTATTGCAAAGGAATCGAATGAAGCAGTCGCCGGGATGGGCATTGCGAAAAAAATCAATCTGCTGGCATTTTCGGTATCACAGGGGCTGACGCAGGGCACGCTGCCGCTGATCGGCTTCAACTACGCCTCCGGCGACCGCGGGCGCATGACGCAGGCCATCCGGCGTCTGTTCTTTGCGTGCCTGCTTGTGTCGCTTGGCATTATGGCACTGCAATTTACCGGTGCAGGCGTGATCTCGCAGCTGTTTATTGACGACGCGGCGACGGTTTCGTATGGGCAGACATTTTTGCGCATCATCTGTCTGGCCGGGCCGACGTCGGCTATGCTGTTTTTCTCCATCACGGTATTCCAGGCCACAGGCAAGCGCGTGCAGCCCATCATTCTTTCCATGCTGCGCAAGGGCAGCACGGATGTGGCGCTGATGGTCCTGTTTTTCCACTGGCTTGGCGTGCGCGGCGTAGCCTGGGCCACCCCGGCAGCCGACTGCGTGGCGCTGTGCGTGTGCGCAGCGCTCATCCTCCCCTATTTGAAAAAGCTGAAGCATACGTAAAGCAAGGGCGCTGCTTCCCGCAGCGCCCTGAGCGTGTCAAAAAAATTTTTTGACACGCTTTCAAACGCGGACCGCTGCGCTGGGTCCGCGTTTGAAAAGGCTTGCGCCACGCTGCGCGCATAATTTGTGCGCTTATAGCGCACAAATTCCACTACAGAACTTTGTTCTGCATGGGTTCGCCTTGGCCAATCGCACTGCGCATAGCTTGTGCTCTTGGAGGCTCACGCAACTTGCATGGCGTAAAGTATTTTCGGCGACGTACACGCCGCCGCCGAAAATGTTCTGGACTTTTTTCGCGCCTGCGG
>CAKTXB010000167.1 GCA_934630555.1 uncultured Oscillospiraceae bacterium | reverse complement strand
GTGCAAGCGGGCGGAGCTGAAGCTGGAGGGCGTGACGGCGGGCACATATCAGCTGAAAGTGACGGTGCCGGACGCGACGTGCATGGTGGAGGAGCTGTGCGGCATGGTGCTGTGAGGCGGGCGGAAAGGGCTGATTTTTGCTGAATTGTTGCACGTTGGGCGAAAATTTGGCAAAGATTTGGTGAAAAACGAAAAAATCGGCAATGCTATTGACAAGCGGGGTGGTGCGTGCTACAATGCAACCAACTTAAGCGGTAGCTTGAACGGAAGAAACACGGAAAGGAGCCGTACCCATGGAAACTCGCACGACGTACAACAGCATGATGGGCATGATGATGTGCATCTCCATGGAGATGTGCAGTGTTTGGCGTGCGCAGAAAGCGGCTTGTCTTGCATCGTGCCCGGTCGAGCGGTAACGGGTAAGAAAGACTTTGAGGCTGGAAGCGCACAGGCTTCCAGCCTTTTTTTGTGGAGGGGTATGATTTGATCGAACTGCGGCATTTGAGCAAGACCTATGATGTGGGAAGCGGGCGCGCGGTGACGGCGCTGCAGGACATCAACCTGAAAATCGAGGACGGCGAGATCTTTGGGATCATCGGCCTGTCCGGCGCGGGCAAATCGACGCTGGTGCGGTGCATCAATCTGCTGGAGCGGCCGACGGAGGGCGAGGTGCTCATTGACGGAAAGGACCTGACGCAGCTTTCACACAAGCAGCTGCTGCTGGCCCGGCGCTCCATTGGGATGATCTTTCAGGACTTTAACCTGCTGGAGCAGCGGACGGTGCTGCGGAACGTATTGTTCCCGCTGGAGCTGACGGGCATGAAGAAGGCGGACGCCGTGGCCCGGGCACGGGAGCTTTTGGAGATGGTGGGCATCGGCGACAAGGAGCAGATGTATCCCTCCCAGCTTTCGGGCGGACAGAAGCAGCGCGTAGCCATTGCGCGGGCGCTGGCAAACGAGCCGCGGTATCTGCTGTGCGACGAGGCGACGAGCGCGCTGGACCCGAACACGACGCAGCAGATTTTGGAGCTGCTGCAGCACATCAACCAGACGCTTGGCGTGACGATCATTGTGATCACGCACGAGATGCGGGTCATTGACCGGATCTGTTCGCGCGTGGCGGTGATCGACCAGAGCTGCATTGCCGAGTGCGGCAAGGTGAGCGACGTGTTTGTAAATCCCCGGTCGGCCATTGCGCAGGAGCTGATCTTGCAGAAGGACCGGCGCGCGCCGCAGAAATTCTCGGGCCGCCGCATCCGGTTGGCCTTTGACGGCACGACGACGACGCGGCCGGTCATCTCCGATCTGGTGCTGGCGTGTCAGGCGCCGGTGAACATCATCTTTGCCGACACCCGCGAGGTGGGCGGCGCGACGTATGGGCATATGATCGTGGAGCTGCCGGAGGACGCACGGCAGCAGGAGAAGATCACGGCGTGGCTGCGGGCCAACGACATCCACTTTAAGGAGGAGGAACCGGCATGAGCTTTTCGGACCTGTTTTACCAGCTCTGGGATAAGGGCCTGATCCAGCTGGGCGTTTGGGAAACGATCTATATGACGGGCATTTCGACTGCCGCTGCATATCTGCTGGGGCTGCCGCTGGGCGTGCTGCTGCGCGTGACGAGCAAGGACGGCATTCGGCCGATCGGCTGGCTGAACTCGCTGATCGGCGTGTTTGTGAACGTGTTCCGGAGCATTCCGTTCATCATTCTCATGATCGCGATGCTGCCGGTGGCGAAGCTGCTGGTGGGCACGGCGCTGGGCAACAAGGCCGTGATCGTGATGCTCATTATTGCGGCGGCGCCGTATGTGGCGCGGATGGTGGAATCCTCGCTGCGGGAGATCAAGCCCGGCATTATTGAAGCGGCGCAGGCCATGGGCACGCCGAACTTCGCGATCATCTGGAAGGTGATGCTGCCGGAGGCGAAGCCGTCGCTCATCACCGGCGCGGTCATTTCGACGGTGACGATTTTGGGCTACTCGGCCATGGCCGGCACGATCGGCGGCACGGGCCTTGGACAGATCGCCATTTCGTATGGCTATCAGCGGTTCAAGAACGATATTATCTGGGTGTGCATGATCCTGATCGTGCTGATCGTGCAGGCCATTCAGATCGCCGGTACGGCCATTGCGCACCGGACGGATAAGCGGATCCGGCACTGATCGCAGCATTTTTATCTTATTCCGGTTTTTTCGACATCCACATGTCGTGAAAGCATAAACTTCTAAAAAAGGAGAAATCACCATGAAAAAGTTCGTATCCATTCTGCTCGCTTTGACACTGGCTCTGAGCCTGTTTGTTTTGGCCGGCTGCGCAAGCAAGTCCGCCGACACGACCCAGCCCAGCACCGAGACCCCTGCACAGTCTGACGCCGCGGCCGAGACCCCGGCGGCTGACGCGGAAGAAACGCCTGCTGCGGACGACGCTGACAAGACCATCACCGTTGGCGCAAGCTCCACCCCGCACGCCGAGATCCTGGAGCAGGTGAAGGACACGCTGGCCGCCGAAGGCTGGGAGCTGAAGATCGTTGTGTTTGACGACTATGTGCTGCCGAACCAGGCGCTGGAAAGCGGCGAGCTGGACGCCAACTACTTCCAGCATACCCCGTATCTCAACAGCTTCAACGAGGCCAACGGCACGCATCTGGCGGTGGCGGCTGCCATCCACTATGAGCCGTTCGGCATTTACGGCAAGGGCGTGAGCGATCTGTCCGAGCTGAAGGACGGTGCGACCGTCATCATCCCGGCGGACGACTCCAACGAGACCCGCGCGCTGCTGCTGCTGCAGCAGGAGGGCCTGATCGAGCTGCCGGCAGACGCTTCCGCGGCCAAGGGCGTGACGACGCTGGACATCGTGGATGACCATGGCTACAACATCCAGGCCGTGCAGGCCGACACCGTGCCGGCACAGCTGGCGAACGCGGACGACGGCACGATCGCGGTCATCAACGGCAACTATGCGCTGCAGGCGGGCTATCACTCCGCGGACGCGCTGGCGCTGGAGGATGCTTCGGGCGACGCCGCGCAGACCTATGCCAACATCGTGGCCGTCCGCGAGGGCGATGAGAACAGCGAAAAGACCAAGGCGCTCGTCAGCGCGCTGGAGACCGACGCTGTGAAGGAGTACATCGCGAGCGCGTATAACGGCGCGGTTGTGGCGATCTTCTGATCGAAGCGCGGAGCCTTTTAAGAAAATGCGAAATACCGCACACCCTTGGGGGTGTGCGGTATTTGCGTATGTCAAATAAGCCTCGCAGAGTTCGCGCCCGCAGGCGCGAAAAAAGTCCGGATCATTTTCGGCGGCGTGTACGTCGCCGAAAATACTTTACGTCATGCAAGTTGCGTGAGCCTCCAAGAGCACAAGCTATGCGCAGTGCGATTGGCCAAGGCGAACCCATGCAGAACAAAGTTCTGTAGTGGAATTTTTGTGCCAAAGGCGCAAAAATTATGCGCGCAGCGGACTGCAAGCCTTCTCAAACGCGGACCCAGCGCAGCGGTTCGCGTTTGAAAGCGTGTCAAAATACTTTTTTGACACGCTTAATACCGCACACCCTTGGGGTGTGCGGTATTTTTGTTGGAAGAGGTCAGCCGAGGAACTCGACGGTCTCGGAGCAGACGTAGTAGATGCGGCTCTGGGCGTCGTTTGCGAGGATGAGGACGCTGCCGATGGCGCCGAGAAGGGTGACGTCGGTGAGCAGAAGCGGGCCGGCGGTGAGCGAAAGCGACTGCACCATACCGCAGCGGTCGAGCGAGGCGAGGATGCCGGTGTTTTTGCAGCCGCACGGCACACTGCACGGCTGCGGCTGCGGGGGCGCGCACGGCGGACAGGGCGGCGGGCACTTGGGGCGCAGAATCTGCAGCAGGATCTGCTTGAGCGCCTGATAGTTGGCCTGTTGGGCCGTTGCGGTGGAGCCGGCGGCCTCAAAGACGATGGCGGTGAGGGCACAGAGCGACACCTCATCGACGGTGACCTGCGGGCAGGAGCAGCCGCCGAGCAGCGGCAGGAAGGCTGCGAGCAGGTCGGCGCGGTAGTTGGCGCTGTCGGGGTTCGTGCGCTCGGCAAGGGCGGTGAGCGCGGCGATGACATTATCTGCGCCGGTGACGCCGTCGAGATTCTCGCTCAGGGTGCTGAGGAGCGTGGAAACGAGATCGGGATCGGCGACGGGGGTGGCGTCATAGACGGTGCCGGAGATGTCGATGAGGTCACACGAACAGGGGGTGAAGCGGTTGAACGAGCCCGTGCTGTGGCCTCCATGCACCGGGCCGCGCAGGAGCATCCGGGTGCCATCCTGGCCGTCGGCAATGCCCCCACAGCCCTTCTGACCATCGCCGAAGAGATCGAGGCCGGGCTGCGGCCCGCGCTCGTCATCGGGGTGCCGGTCGGTTTTGTGA
>CAKTXB010000166.1 GCA_934630555.1 uncultured Oscillospiraceae bacterium | reverse complement strand
GACTCCATGGACACCTGCAACAAGATCTCCAAGTATATGAAGAAGGTCGGCTATGACTGCCGCGTCATGGGCGTGCCCAAGACCATCGACAACGACCTGTTCGGCACGGACCACTGCCCGGGCTTTGCCTCTGCCGCCAAGTACATCGCCACCTCCATCATGGAAGTCGCCCGCGACGCGCAGGTTTATGACACCGGCATGATCACCGTCATCGAGTGCATGGGCCGTCACGCCGGCTGGCTGACCGCCGCCGCCGCGCTGGCTAACGAAAAGGAACATTGCTGCGACTTCATCTACCTGCCCGAGGTCGATTTTGACATGGACAAGTTCGTTTCCGATGTTTCCGCGTGCTACAAGAAGAACGGCAACTGCATCGTCGCTGTGTCGGAAGGCATCCACTACGCCGACGGCCGCTTCGTTTCCGAGGCCAAGACCGCTGCGACCGACGGCTTCGGCCACGCACAGCTGGGTGGTCTGGCCGCCACGCTGGCCAGCATCATGAAGGAAAAGACCGGCGCCAAGGTGCGCGGCATTGAGCTCAGCCTCCTGCAGCGCTGCGCTGCCCACTGTGCCTCCGGCACGGATATTGAAGAGTCCTTCCTGTCCGGCAAGACGGCTGTGGAGGAAATGCTGAACGGCACGACCGACAAGATGGTCGGCTTCGAGTGCGACCGCACGAGCGGCTACGTCTGCAAGACCAAGCTGTTTGACCTCTCCTCCGTCGCCAACTACGAAAAGAAGTTCCCGCGGGAATGGATCAACGCCGAAGGCAACAACGTTACCCATGAATTTGCCAAGTACGCGCTGCCCCTCATTCAGGGCGAAACGAAGCTTGAAAAAGAGGACGGTCTGCCCCGCTTTGCACGCCTCAAGAAGGTGCTCGTCAAAGCGTGACCTTTCCTGTCAACACTGCAAAAATGCCCTGCGGATCACCCGTCCGCAGGGCATTTTTCTGCTGCCAGAGATCATGGATCTCGCTGTCCGGCAAGATAGGAGAGCAGTCGCACAGCCTCATCCAGCACCGCATCCGCCCGTGTGCCAAACAGCGCCCCGGCCCAAATGCGATCCACTGTCCGCGCCTGCGGCGCACGCAGATTCAAAAAGGTTACGTGTGCGCACTCTGCGCGCAGGGCTGTCACGGTTTCCGGCAAAATGCCATCAAATTGCGGCACGTAGGTCCGCCCGATGTCCAGCGCCTCCATTTTCCGCATTCCCTCCTGATTTTTAGAGGACACCTCACAGATGAGCTGATAAAATACCGTGCTCATCCATGTGGCCAGCAGCACAGCCTGTACCGGTGTCGGCGGTGTGCACACCAGAAAGTTTGTGGAAACAAACACCGGCACACGCGACAAATACACCTTGCCTGCCCCCCGAATGCCGCGCGGGATGAGTACGGAATACGCCGGAAAATGTGCCTGCCCCTCCCGCCATAAAATCTCCTTCAGCTCCCGTGCCGATTTTTCCCGGCGCAGCTGCCGCCCCGTTCGTTCCGGCAGAGTCTGATAAGCTGCAATGACTGCATCCACCAGCGCTTCCGGCATATCTGCCGCATTCAAAAAGCGGCTGTCACCAAGGCCAATATCCAGCTGTGTCAGTTTTTTTGCGTTCCGCATCCCGGCACAGAGCGCAACTGGCTGCGCGGCAAACTGTGCCGCCAAGGCCGGTCTGGAATCGAAAAACAGCAGGTCGCTGCCGCCTTGATTTCCGGCCGTGCCGCGTTTCATGGGCCATCCCAGCGCTGCCAGCGGCTGGAACTGCTCGTTCTGGAACTGCGCCTGCACAAAGGCGTGCGCCTCTGCCATTTCACTGTTCATGCCTCGCCAGCCATCCGCCGCTGTGTTCAACAGCGCCTGTGCCGGAACCATACCAGCCGCCACACCCGGCATGACGGAGCGGAATTCCGTGTCCAGTTCTGTTTCCAGCGCTTGCGCAAACGCATGGGTATCCAGATCCGGAATGTTGGCATAGCTGCTCACGACCTGCACCTGCGTCGGTCGCGTGCCAACGCGGCCCACCACCACGCAGGTATCCTTTGTCACATCGTCAAAAAGTTCACCGCCGGGGTATGTAAACACCAGCTCCAGTCCAAACTGCTCCACAAGCAGGCGCCGGATAACCTGCGCCTCTATGCCGCGCGCCGTTAAATGCGTCTTTGGCAGCACACACGCGATCGTAGTGCCCGGCCGCACCAGCGCCGTCACCAGTTCCAAAAACACCGCTTCCAGCGGCATCTGTCCGCGTTCCGTCGCAGCGTCGTGACCGGTCAGCGCGCGAATGCGCGCATAGAGCGGCTGTTTACGCTCCACGCAGTAAATACCCGCCACAAATGGCGGATTCATCACCACCACGCGCACCGCGTCAAAATGTGCCCGCTCCAGCTGCGCCACATTTTCATGCAGGACCACCGGCGCGTTCCCCGGCCCGATCGTCGCAGCATAGCACAGTCCAATGCGCAGCGCCAGCGCTTCCAGCAGCCGCCCGTTCACGTCATTTGCCAACAGCTGTTCTGGCAGCAGGTCGTAGACCGAAATTGCCTCCCGAAGCAGCGCGCCGCTTCCTGCCGCCGGATCGCAGGCCAGCTCACCCGCAGCAAGCGGCCCACTGCTGTGCCGTGCCAGCACTGCCACCAAACGCGCCAGTTCCAAATCGGTCGATACTTCACCGTCATGCTCATGCCCTGCCGAAACAAGGCTCTGCAAAAGATCTGCCACCGCATCGCCGCCCACGTTCTGATTGCCAAACGCATACAAACTTGCCAGCAGCGCATTGTCCAGCCGCACCGCAGGCGCATACTGTGCGTCCGGGTCAGAAAAAACTCTTTCAAAATCTATCCGCGCCGCCTCGGCACAGATGCGGGCCGTATTGCCGCCAAACAGGCGAATATCCCGCAGCGTCCGCCGCTCCACAAAATCAAACGCACCGCGGATATATTCATACAGCAGCGCCGCCAGATCCGCTTTCCAGCGCGCAGGTTCGTTTTTCACCCGCTCCATGTGCGCTGCAAATGCTTCCAGCGTCACAAAATGCGTATAGGAATCATCTAAAAATTCCTGCAAACGCACAGCAAAATACTGCGTCAGCTTCTCTGTAAACACGGCTTCCGTATCCTGTGCAAAACACCCGATATGCACAAGGCCCGGCGCGAGCAGCTGCTGAAACACCCGCGGCTTGGCCGCATCATAACGAAATGCAAATGCGCATTCCAGATTTGTCAAAATGTAAAACGGCCGCTCTGACTGCTCCGCGTTCATCTGCACATAGCTCATCGCCTGAAACTGATAGCGCGTACTCTGCACATCCGCCGGTGTCCGCTTGACCTCAACCACACACAGATATTTTCCCGTCACCCGGTTCTGTACCGCAAAATCCATTTCCAGCGTACCCGTGCGCTGATGATGCAGCACGCAATACACTGCCTCCTTGCCGATGCGCCGCAGCGCCTGTGTCAGCGCGCGCTCACAAACCGGGTGAAAGCGCCCAACTTCTGAATCTGAATATGTCAGCCACATTCGTCCGTTCCCTCCACATAGGGGCGCAGCGCCCTTGCGATCGCCGCCGCCAGCATCGGCGGCACGGCGTTGCCCACGATCAGATTACGTCCTTGCTTGCTGCTGGAAACCACCACATAATCATCTGGAAATGATTGCAGCCGCAGTGCCTCGCGCACTGTAATGAGCCGGTCGGCGCTGTAGTGGATATTGCACCCAACGTTGGGGCGGTTAAAATATGTGTTGATGGTATAGGACGGCTCGTCCGGCAGCATCCGTCCATAGCACGTTGTGTGCCCGCCGTCACGCTGCAGACGCCGGATGCGCGCGGAATTGACATCCGCCGGGATATCCATGTAATTTCCGCCCGGCTTTACGTGCTTGACAATATACGCATCCAGTGCGCTCATACGCGGCAGGAAATGCTCCGTCACGCCGCCTGCGCGCCGCATGGCCGCCTGATAGGCCGTCTGCGGCGGCCCGGCATAGTCAACACGCCCATTGGCATCATCAATGGCCTGCGGCAAATCATCCAGCGCCTCTTTCACACTCACATAGCGCCGCAGCCCCTCGCCATCTGCGCTGTGCGTCGGTTTTGGAAACACAAATTCCCCCTCGCGCAGCCCCACCAGGATCACGCGCTTTCTGCGCTGCGGCACGCCATAGTCCGCCGCGTTCATCACCTGCTGCGAAATGGTATAGCCGATCTTCCGAAACGCCTGCTTCAGCAGCTCCAAAATTTTTTCGCCCTGTGCATTCCGGGCCGACAGCAATCCCGTCACGTTTTCAAACACGAATGCCTTCGGCTGCACCCTTTCGATGATATGAATATATTTCCAAACCAGCTGTCCGCGCCCATCCTCCACATGGCGGTTTCCCGCCAGTGAAAATGACTGACACGGCGGCCCGCCGATCACCACGTCTGCCTTGGGAATATGTGCCGTGTCGATCTCGCGGATGTCCGCGCACACGATATGCGCCCCCAGATTAGCC
>CAKTXB010000165.1 GCA_934630555.1 uncultured Oscillospiraceae bacterium | reverse complement strand
GAACAGACCCGTGCTGGCCTGCACATACTGGTGGCAGACGGGACAGGCAATAACGAATTTACTCATAACGGCAGTTCCTCCTCTATCTCATTCCTCATGCTGGAAATTGCGCATGTGAAAGGAAAACATTCCACTTTGATTATACTGCATGTGTACCCGCTTTGCAAGTGGTTACAGGGGGCTTTGCGACTTTTTATGCCCGGATGCGACAAAAACAAGGCGGCGGGTGATTGCAACGAAAAAGCTCCGGCGTGATGTTCCCCCTGCTGGGGGGTGCGCCGGAGCTTTTGCCATTGGATGATGCTTCCACTTATGTGGATAGAGCGATTACTGCATTGGCAGACGTGCCGCCTTACGAATGCGGTTGTTCTTTTTCAGGATAGTTACTTGCGCATCCAATTGACGGGCAAGTTGAACGCCTTGCTCTACCTGTTCCGATAGTTTCTGTTGAACACTTTCCATGCGCTTATTCATCAGGCTGTGAATCACTTCATTGCGATACATTCTCCAAGTGTCGATGGCATCAAGCGTTTCCAGCAGTGCAGCGGCATCAAGGCTTTCACATTGACCACGGAGCGTCTGCAAGTAGCGGCTTTCATCCGGCAAACTTTCCAGCTCACAGCTCCATAGCACAATAGTGCGAACAATAAAAATTTTATCGGAAATTTTATTCACAGAAAGTCGTTCAAAGTTAGAAGTATTTCCTTTTTCTTTTCCATCCTCCAGCTTCCACGTTTTTACCCGTTGTGCTATCCTGTTGAAATCTTTTCGGACAGCATTTTTTCCGGGCAGCAGATGGCTTGCCTTTCGATTTTGTAACAATCCCGCATGGTAAACAAACGAGCGCAAGCGATCTTCCAGCAGCGCATACTCAATCAACATAGCTTCAAAATAGAACCCTTGCTGTAATGCAACCTTTAGGCGTGCCATTTCAGCCCTATATGTCTCGTATTTTTCCTGCATGGTTTCAACCGGAGAAATCACTCTTTGCTTTGGCATTGTTTGATTCTATCCTTTCGTTAGAATGACGTAGCACCCAATGCTTCAATGTTCACCCACAAAGCAGGGCGGACAGAAGCGGACCCAGAGTCGACATTGTGGTCGCGGAGAGAGCCGTTGGGGCTCACGTACGCGGCACTGCTCTGATAGCTGCCGGGCGACCGCAGCCACCACCACCCGGCAACATTGCTATCGGCAGTCATATTGGAAGAACTCGTGTATGCCCCCTGTGCAATCGCATACGGCGTCGGTGCTACACGCGACTTCACGTTGTCCCTCGCCCCGGTGTTTTTCCAGTATTCGACACCAAAATACTTATTCGCTTCCGCGTAACTCAGCAGAAACACCTTGTCCTGCGTGTTATTGCCGCCGCTCGTACTCCATCCGCTGTAACACTGATTTTTGCTGTTATCCACGTTCGTTGTCAGAATTGCCGCCTGTTCGGCACTGCTGAATGCCTT
Organism: uncultured Oscillospiraceae bacterium; assembly: GCA_934630555.1. Lineage (GTDB taxonomy): Bacteria > Bacillota > Clostridia > Oscillospirales > Oscillospiraceae > CAG-170. The sequence goes on along the minus strand of CAKTXB010000165.1, from coordinate 3,030 downwards.
GTTGTAGAACGTCCCGTTCAGCCACGTCCGCAGGGTGCAAGTCTCCCAAGTAACGCTGGTATAGTCTGCGTTATATGGCTGTGCATCCAGCCCATAGCGGCTAATCAGTAATGCCTTGTTGCCATTCCGCGCCAGCACAAGCCACTCAATCGGTGTCATATCTTCTCCGTCAGTGGTTTGTGGGTATTCACCGAAAGTAACGTAGTTGCCTACTGTAAATTGGGCTTCACGTGCTTCTAATGCTTTTTTCGCCGCCACGATATTATCATCTTCTATCAGCAGTTTATCAACATCTTTGTAACCTGTAAGCGTCACATAAATGGCATACGCTTCATCATATCGTGCCGCAGCGTTTAGATTGTTCGCTTGCTGGTACTTCGTCTCGGTAATCTGCGCCGCCGCATCACTGTAATTTCCTAATTTCGCAAACGCAGCAATCGCATCATCATAGTGCCCATTCTCGCGCAACGCCATTGCTTGCTGGTACTCCGTCTCCGTAATTTGTACCTTTGCATCACTGTAATCGTTCAACTCGGTAAATACAGCAATCGCTTCGTCGTACTTTCCATTCTCACGCAATACCACTGCCTGTTGGTACTTGATTCCCTTAATGTCCTCAATTTGCGCCTTCGCGTCGCTATAATCCCCCAACTCCGCAAACGCTGCAATCGCCTCGTCATACTGCCCGCTCTCACGCAATGCCACTGCCTGCTGGTATTTTATTCCCTTAATTTGCATCGTCGCGTCGCTATAATCCCCCAACTCTGCAAACACAGCAATCGCCTCGCCATACTGACCATTCTCACGCAGTGCCACCGCCTGATGATAGTTAATCATCGGTACAATCACATTCGGAATGCACCAAGCAATAGCGCACGCAATCATCACCAGCACAACCGCCGCAATCGTCAGCGTTTCCTCCCTGCGTTCTTTTTCCTGTCTTTCCTTCTCCTCCGCGTTCCTGCATTCCTCATACCGCTGCTCGGCTTGCTTCCGCAGCTCCTCCACGTCGCGGTAGCCGTTCAGCCCCTCGCGCGCCAGCTTCTGAATGGCTTCTCTCCACTTGTAGCTGCTTCGTCCGGCTTCCTGCATCGCCTCCACAGCATCATTGTAGACAATTTCGCGGGCGTTCTCCGCGTCCTGCAAGCACTGCTCTGCCCGCTGCTTTGCATCCTTGTAGCCCGGAATCTGCCCAAACTGCTTCGCGCACGCTTCCAAATCCGCCGCGTCCGTCAAATCGGGCATTCCGATTTTCGCTCTTCTTCTGCTTGCATTTTCGTAAATCGCTTTCTGCCGCGCCTGTTCCGCCAGCGCAAGGCACTGCTGGGCGCGCGCTTCTTCTCCCTTGATTTGCCCAAACATCGCCGCCGCGACTTTCAGCATGCCTTCGGTCACGTCGCGCGGGTCGCCCGCCGCCGCCATCTGCGCCAGCGTGTTCCGGATGCTCTGGTAACCCGCCAAGTGCCACGACGCATTCTCCTCCGCGCTGTAATCGGTGGATTCGCTGCCCTTTGTCAGGCAATTTGCCCGGTAGGCCTTCAGCGCGTCGTCCATCTTCGCACGGCTGCCGCGCCCGACCGCTACCGCACAGGCGCAGTCAATCGCCAATTCGTGGCAGTGCTCCTCCACCCGTGCCCGCACGCTCACCATGTAACCCTCGTACGTCTGCTTCTGTGCCGCCGATGCAAAGCGAACCGCCTTCTGCCAGTCGCCGCGCATGTCCACGCAGTAATTCAGCGCGCCAAGGTCGCTTTCCTTGCGGCAGCCCGTTTCAGCGCACACCTTGCCCATGTAGGCTTCGGCGCACTCCGGGTCAATGTCCAGCACACGGTCGTAGTACTCGCGCGCACTCGCGGTGTCGCCGTCCTCCAGGAACAGCGCGGCACGCTTGAGCAGGCTCGTCACACCCGGCGCATTGGTTTCCGCCGTTGCAGTCTCCACGCGCACCCCCTGCGGCGCGCTCGTCGGCTGCTGCATCACCTTCTGAATCCCGCGCAGCAAGTCCTGCATGAAGCCGATTTTGCTCATGTCCTGACTTTGCAGCATCGACAGTTCTTCCGGCAGGTCGTACGGATCCATGCCGCGATAGCACGGAATCAGCAGCCGCTTGTGGTCGTGCTTCATCAGCGACAGATAGCGGCTCCACTCGTTTTTCACCCACACGGCGTTAAAGTACTCCGGCTTGCTGCCGATAACGACCATCACCTTCGCGCTGTTCAGCGCCGCGAAGATGTACGGCTCGTACTGCTGCCCAAGCTTGTCCTCCAGCGTGATGCGGCTGAAGAACACCTTCAACCCCTGCTCGGTCAGCCCATAATAGACATCTTGCGCCCATTGGCTGTCGCGCGTCCGCTGACCGTTCTCGTCCGTCTCCTTGTAGCAGATGAACACGTCATACGGTTTTTCGTTGGCAGAAATCGCCAGAATTCCCTTCTGGATTTCCGCAATCCGTGCTGCTTCCTCCTGATAGATGCGGCGACTCTCTTCGTCCGGCGCGTTCTCCACCGCCGCGAGATAATCCTCGTCCGTCAGAATCGACGCCACCTGCACGCGATGGCACGTCGGGATTCGCTGATGCGTTGCCGGATCTTCAACGTACTCAATGCCGAATCGGCTGATGACCGCGCCCCAGTGCGCCTCGGCATCCGTGTCGTCCTGCTCCAGAATTTTCTCGTACGTCGCAACCGCCTTGTCGAACTCGCACTGCCGCCGGAAGTGATTCGCGCGGTTGTAGCGGTTCAGCTTGTTCTCGTCCTCCGCCTGCGGAATCGTCGACGTGCTGCCGCAGTACTCGCACGTCCCGTACGTCGCGCCCGGAATGAAGTCAATGTCCCCGCCGCACATTTTACACTTGATAATCATGGTGTGCCCCCTTTGCTGATAACGTCGCCTGAAATGGCATAATTCGTTACGTCGTGTGTATTTTACCACACTTACAGACATTCGGCAAGGCGAAATGTCGAATTTTGTGGAGAATGCTTTCGTCGCTTGAAATACAAAAGTCCGCCTTCAAATATGACAAAATGTACG
>CAKTXB010000164.1 GCA_934630555.1 uncultured Oscillospiraceae bacterium | reverse complement strand
AGGCAGAAAAGAATGGGCCGCCGGAGGCACAGGAGCAGTGTTGCAGACACTGAGGCAAAAACGGTGGGCAGGCGCTCACCTGCCGACTTCGGCAAGACCGCCGGAGGCACGGTTGCGGTGTTCCGAACACCGGGGAAAAACGGTGCCCTCGCACCGCAGGTGCGGCCAGCAAAAACGGGTGGGCGGGCGCAAGCCTGCCGCTCACGAAAAATAAAAGCGCCGCAGTCTTTCGACTGCGGCGCGGACGCCGCCCCGGCGGAGGGGGTCAATTTGGGTTGGAGAATGGAAATGAAAACAGAAAGGGACACGGGGTAACCTTGAGGAGCACCGGAGCTGCGTTTTAAACGGGGAACGTTACACGGAGAACAGAAGATCCGTGTAGTTCGGGTACGGCCAGTAGCTCTTATCCACCAGCTGCTCGAGCTGGTCGATGATCTCGCGGACCTGACCCATTTTGCAGAAGATGGTGTCATGGTAGTAGCCAAGCAGCTCTTCCTGCGGCAGCTGGGGCACGTTCTGCAGGGCGGTCTTGAGGTCCATGGTGCGCTCCATGAGCGTATCGCACAGGCTGCTGATGGTGCCGGCGAGCGCCGTTTCAGTCTGGCAGGCGATGCCGGGGATGGCGGCCTTTTTATGCGCGATGGTCTGGCAGAGCTGGTCGGCGTAGCTGGAGGCGGCGCCAAGAATGCTGTGCTGGACCATATCGACGAGCGTGGAGGCCTCAATGCCGATGACCTTGCAGTACTTTTCCATGTGGATCTCATGGCGGGCCATCATTTCGGCCTCGGAGTAGACATGGTGGCGTGTGAGCAGCTCGACGTTTTTGGGCAGGATGTAGGTGGGCAGCGCCGCCGCGGTGTTGGCCAGATTTGCAAGGCCGCGCCGTTCGGCCTCAACGGGCCAGCTGGCGTCATAGCCGTTGCCGCTGAAGAGAATGCGCTGATGCTCGGCAAAGGCACGCTTGATGACCTCGTGCAGCGCGGCGGGGAAGTCCTGCGCGCCCTCGAGCGCGTCGGCGAACTGGCGCAGCTCCTCGGCCATGATGGTGTTGAGCATGGTGTTCGGGCCGGCGATGGACTGGCTGGAGCCGGGCATACGGAACTCAAACTTGTTGCCGGTGAAGGCCACGGGCGAGGTGCGGTTGCGGTCGGTCGTGTCCTTGGGGATGGCCGGGAGAACGTCAACGCCGATGCGCAGGCTGTTGCGCGTGCGGTCGGTATAGTCGTGGTCGTTGACGATGCTGTCGACGATGGCCTCCAGCTCTTCACCGAGGAAGATGGAGATGATGGCGGGAGGCGCTTCCTGCGCGCCGAGGCGGTGGTCGTTGCCGGCAAAGGCGACGGTGCAGCGCAGCAGCTCCTGATATTCGTCAACGCCCTTGATGAACGCGGCGAGGAACAGCAGGAAACGGGCGTTCTGGCTGGGCGTTTTGCCCGGGGAGAACAGGTTGTCGCCCGTATCGGTGGCGAGCGACCAGTTGTTGTGCTTGCCGCTGCCGTTGACGCCGGCGAAGGGCTTTTCATGCAGCAGGCAGATAAGACCGTGCTTTTCGGCCACGCGCTTCATGACCTCCATGGTCAGCTGGTTCTGGTCGCTGGCGGAGTTGGCGTCGGTGTAGATGGGCGCCATTTCGTGCTGGGCCGGGGCGACCTCGTTGTGCTTGGTTTTGGACAGAACGCCGAGCTTCCACAGCTCTTCGTCCAGATCCTGCATATAGGCCGCGACGCGGGGGCGGATGGTGCCGAAGTAGTGGTCATCCAGCTCCTGCCCCTTGGGGGGCTTGGCGCCGAACAGGGTGCGGCCGCACAGGCGCAGATCCTCGCGCGCCAGATACAGCTCTTTGTCGATGAGGAAATATTCCTGCTCCGGGCCGACGTTGGCGTAGACCTTCTGAGTCTGCTCGTCACCGAACAGGCGCAGGACGCGCACAGCCTCACGGCTCACGGCGTCGATGGAACGCAGCAGCGGGGTCTTTTTATCCAGCGCCTCGCCGGAATAGGAACAGAACACGGTGGGGATGCACAGGCTGCCGTCCTTGATGAAGGCAAAGGCCGTGGGATCCCAAGCGCTGTAGCCGCGGGCCTCAAACGTGGCGCGCAGGCCGCCGGAGGGGAAGCTGGACGCGTCCGGCTCACCGCGGACGAGCTCCTTGCCGGAGAAGTCCATGATGATCTTGCCGCCGCCCACGGGGTGGATGAAGCTGTCGTGCTTTTCAGCGGTCACGCCGGTCAGCGGCTGGAACCAGTGCGTATAGTGGGTCGCGCCGCGCTCCAGGGCCCAGATCTTCATGCCGTCGGCGATGTCATTGGCCACGTCGAGCGGAAGCGGCGTGCCGTTTTGCAGGCAGCTTTTCCACGCCGTAAATGCAGAACCGGATACGTACTGCTGCATAGCGGCCTCATTAAAGACATGGCTTCCAAATAATTCGGGGATTTTTTCTTTCGACTGCATGATGACTCCTCCTTGCAAAATTGTTTCCGATAGAAGGACATCTGTCCTTGAAAATCGGAAATTTAAAATATGCACAAATGATACATTCAAAGTGGGTGTTCGTCAATATCGCAAAATGACTGAATAATCCGGGGCTGGTACAGACTGGGCTTCTAAAATCCACAAAAATACAGCCGGAGAAAAGAAAACGCTTGCAAGCGGGGCGGGAAAGGCGTATACTCAGTCTGTACCCGCCCCACATGGGAGCGGTGTTTTTTACGCTGTTTTATGCCCTGTACTGTCCGCCGCCGGCGGCGGTACGGGGCGCTTTTTCTGCGCGCGCATCCTGCCGGCGCAGGGCAGGACGGGCGGCGGCGCAGAGGAGGACCGGGGTCAGAGGACCGGCTGCCGCGGCAAAGCCCTGTTCCGCCGCTTGGGCGTCGTTCCTTTAAGGTGCGGGTATTATTTATTATATTGTATCAGCGGGGAATTGTCCACCCTGCGGGGGAAAATGAGAAAACAGGAAGGTTTTTCCGGTTTGGTTGACAAAGGGCAGGATCTCGTGTATAGTTCCGCTCATATACGCGGAAATGCGCGGGAGCGTGTTTGGAAAGAGAGGCGAACGCTTTGGCGAAGAGGAACATTCAGCTTTCGGATCATTTTACGTATGGGCGGCTGCTGCGGTTTGTGCTGCCGTCGGTCGTGATGATGGTGTTTACATCCATCTACGGCGTGGTGGACGGCTTTTTTGTATCGAATTTTGCCGGGAAAACGGCCTTTGCCTCCATTAACCTGGTGATGCCGTTTATCATGGTGCTGGGCGGCATGGCGTTTATGATCGGCACGGGCGGCACGGCGCTGGTATCGAAGGTACTGGGCGAGGGCGACCCGGAGCGGGCGAACCGCTATTTTTCCATGATGGTCTATGTGACGCTGGGGCTGGGCGCCGTTTTGTCGGTGCTGGGCGTTTTGTTCATGCCGCAGGTGGCGCGGCTGCTGGGGGCGACGCAGGAGATGCTGACGGACTGCGTGCTGTATGGCCGCATCGTTACGGCGTTTACGCTGGCGTTCATGTTACAGAGCTTGTTCCAGAGCTTTTTCATTGCGGCGGAAAAGCCGCGGCTGGGGCTGATCGTTACGGTGGCTGCGGGCGTGACGAACATGGTGCTGGACGCGGTGTTTGTGGGCGTGCTCGGCTGGGGCATTGCCGGCGCGGCCGCGGCGACGGGGCTGAGCCAGTGTGTGGGCGGCGTTTTGCCGCTGGCGTACTTTTTCAGGCCCAATTCCAGCCGTCTGCGCATGGTGCCGACCCGGCTGGAGTGGCCGGCGGTCCTGCAGGCCTGCGGCAACGGCGCTTCGGAGCTGATGAGCAACATTTCCTCATCGCTGGTGAGCATTCTGTATAACTTTCAGCTGCTTCGGTATTTGGGCGAGGACGGCGTTTCGGCGTATGGCGTTTTGATGTATGTGCAGTTTGTGTTTGTGGCCATTGACATCGGCTATGCCATTGGCAGCGCGCCGATCGTGTCGTTCCACTATGGCGCGGAGAACCACGCGGAATTGCAGAATATGCGGCGCAAGAGCGATGTGCTGATGGCGCTTTCCGGCGTGGCGCTCACGGCGCTGGCGTTTTTCAGCGCGGCGCCGCTGGCGCGGATGTTCGTGGGCTATGACGCGGGGCTGACGGCGCTGACGGTGCGCGCATTTTATCTGACGGCGCCGTCGTTTTTGCTGGCGGGGTTCAATATTTTTGTGTCCTCGTTCTTTACGGCGCTCAACAACGGCCTGATCTCGGCCATTGTGTCGTTTTTGCGGACGCTGGTCTTTAAAACGTCCTGCGTGATCGTGCTGCCGCAGGTGCTGGATGTGGACGGCATCTGGTGGTCCATGACGGCGGCGGAGGTTTTGGCGTTCGCGGTGTCGCTGGCGTTTTTGCTTGCGAAGCGGAAAAAGTATCGCTACTGAAATAAAACCGTGCCGCCCGGGAGGGTGGCACGGTTTTCAGATCGCAAAAAAAGCCTCGCAGAGTTCGCGCCCGCAGGCGCGAAAAAAGTCCGGATCATGTTCGGCGGCGGCGTGTACGTCGCC
>CAKTXB010000163.1 GCA_934630555.1 uncultured Oscillospiraceae bacterium | reverse complement strand
TTGGGTTTTGTTCAGGTTCTTAGGTCGTTGCGTTTCGTAACCTCCAAAAACAAACACCCCTCCAAGCTCGCCAGAGCAACGCGCCAAACTTGCCACTCGCTGCCTCAGAACCACTGCCAACAATGCCCCCAGCTCAAAAGCCAAGGTCGCACCTACGTATTCGCCGGAACTGCCCTACCTAAGAACCAACTTCCAACAAAAAACGGGCAACAGCGCAGCGCTTTGCCCCGCAGTAAAATGAAACAACTCTAGCTCGCGCCTCCGGCGCACTCGCTCGGCAGTGCCGTCAAGCGTTTTGCCGGACGCACCTGCAAGTTTCAGCCCCGGGGGATTAATCCAAAAAAGGGGGCCGCAGCCCCCTTTATTGGCCGTCGGGGATTGTCAAGGGGGCCATCGGAAGCCCCCTTGACCGCCTTTCTTTACACCGCCGGCGGCGCTTTCTTTCCCCGCGGGAAAGAAAGGGGGGCCGAACCCGCTCCCTTGCAGGCACTGCAAGTAAATCGTAAAACCTACAGGTTTTGCAAAAGCAAGGGGTACCGGGGCGAAGCCCCGTAAACCCCCGCGCAGCCTTTCAGGCTGCAAAAACCAAGGAGTGCCGGGGCGAAGCCCCGCAAAATCCCCGCGCAGCCTTTCAGGCTGCAAAAACCAAGGGGCCACCGGGGCAAAGCCCCGCCAACTCACGCCCCCGCGTTCTGCGTCCGCCACAGGCCCGCATACACGCCGCCCTTTGCCAAAAGCGCCTCGTGCGTTCCTTCCTCGGCAATGCGCCCGTCTGCGATCACAAAGATCCGCTCTGCGCTGCGGATCGTTGACAGCCGGTGCGCGATCATCAGCGTCGTGCGGTCCTTTGCCAGCGCGTCAAATGCGGATTGTATTTTTGCCTCTGTCAGACTGTCCAGTGCGCTCGTCGCCTCGTCCAGAATGAGGATCGGCGGATCTTTCAGGAAAATGCGCGCAATGGAAATGCGCTGCTTCTGCCCGCCGGACAGCAGCGTGCCCCGCTCGCCCACATACGTGTCGAACCCATTCGGCATCACCATAATATCGTCGTAGATCTCCGCCTGCTTTGCCGCCGCCACGATCTGTTCCATCGTCGCGTCCGGCTTGCCATAGCGGATGTTCTCCAGAATGGAGTCCGCAAACAAAAACACGTCCTGCTGCACAATGCCGATGTTCGCCCGCAGACTGCTCTGCGTCACCGTGCGTACATCCTGTCCGTCCACCCGCACCGCCCCGGCGCTCACATCATAAAACCGCGCCAGCAGCTGACATAGCGTCGATTTTCCGCCGCCCGACGGCCCGACGATCGCCACCGTTTCGCCCGCGCGCACCCGCAGCGTCACATCGTGCAGCACATCCGGCGACGTGTCATACGCAAAGTCCACATGATCCATTTCCACTTCGCCGCGCACGTGCGCAAGCTCCTTCGCGTCCGGCGCGTCCTGCAGCGTCGGCTCTGTGCGCATCACGTCAATAAACCGCTGCAAGCCTGCCGTACCGTTCGCAAACAGCTCCGAAAAGTTTGCCAGCTTCCGGATCGGATTCACAAATGTCGTAATATACAGTGAAAATGTGATAAGATCCGTGTAATCCATCCGGTCCTGCATAATGAGCACGCCGCCCACCGCAATGACCGCCACCGACAGAATGCTCACAAAAAATTCCATCACGGCGTTAAAATAGCCCATCTCCCGGTGGAATGTTTTCTTTGACGTCTTAAACGCATCGTTCGACGCGCAGAACTTTTCCCGCTCCAGCGCCTCGTTCGCAAACGCCTTCGCCGTCCGCATCCCCGACAGGCTCGACTCTATGTCCGCGTTGATGCTGCCCACCTTCTGCTTTACCGCCCGCGAGGCCTGCGACATCGCCCGCCGCCGTGTCATGATGACCACCAGAAAGATCGGGATGATCACCGCCACCACCAGTGCCAGCCGCCACTCGACGGAAAACATGATGCCAAGCGCCCCCACGATCGTCACCGCCGAAATAAACAGATCCTCCGGCCCGTGGTGCGCCAGCTCCGTGATCTCAAACAGATCGCTCGTCAGCCGGCTCATGAGCTGCCCCGTGCGGTTTTTGTCAAAAAAGTCGAACCCCAGCGCCTGCATATGCGAAAACAGCGCCTGCCGAATGTCCGCCTCCACGCGGATGCCGAACGTGTGCCCCCAATAGCAAATGATGTAATACAGCACCGACCGCAGCACATACGCCGCGACCACCACCGCCATCACCGTAAAAAACGCCGTAAACGCCCGTTCCGGCAGCAGCCGCGTCATGCAAAAGCGCGACAGCAGCGGATATGCCAGATCAATGAGCGCCACAATGAGCGCGCACACCATATCCAGCGCAAACAGCCGCCGGTGACGCTTAAAGAAATGCAGAAAGATCGCCAGCGTACCCTTTTTCTGATACTCCTTCGTTGTCATATCCCATCCTCCAAAAACCGCGTTGCAAACTGCCCCGCACTATGCTATGATCGAAAAAAATCATGTGGGAGGCAAACCACCATGCCGCACATAGAACTGCTTTATAAGGACGCGCACATTCTCGTCTGCCGCAAGCCCGTCGGCGTTGCCGCCCAGGGGGAAGACGCCGCCGCTCTGCCCGCGCTCCTGCGCGCCCAGTGCGGCGGGGAGGTCTGCCCCGTCCACCGCCTCGACCAGATCGTCGGCGGCGTCATGGTCTGCGCCCGCACCCCGCGCGCCGCGGCAGCCCTCACCGCCGCCCTGCAGCAGGGCCGGTTTCAAAAGGAATACCGGGCCGTTCTCTCCGCCCCGCCGCAGCAGCCGGCCGGCACGCTGGAAGACCTTCTGTTCTTTGACCGTGCCCGCAATAAGAGCTTCGTCTGCAAGCGCCCCCGCGGCGGCGTCAAAAAAGCGCGCCTGCACTATACCTGCCTTGCGCAGGCCGCCGATGGCAGCGCTATACGCGCCCTCGTCCGTGTCCGGCTCGAGACCGGCCGCACGCACCAGATCCGTGTCCAATTCGCCTCTCGCGGCTGTCCGCTCCTGGGTGACGGCAAATATGGCAGCCGTGACAACCGCTGCACTGCCGCGCTCTATTCCGTGAGCCTCCGGTTCCCGCACCCGGAGACCGGCGAATGCTTGACCTTCACCGCCGCCCCGCCGCGGCAATTCCCATGGACGCTCTTCCCGGACACAGTTTAAGCGTCCTGATCCTTAAAAAACAGCAGGGAGAACCACGTCACCAGATTCCCGTTAAAAAACTCCAGCCCGCACTTCTCCGCCAGGTCCGTTACCAAAATGCCGTGGCTCTCAATGCACGGGAACATCCGCTCCGGATGGCGGCACGGCCCGTCCGGCCACGCACAGTGCGCGCAGATCGCGCAAGCCTCCGTTGAGAGCACCATCACCTGCTGCCCCTGCGCGCGCAAAAGCGCCGCCGCCTCGTGCGCGATCTTCTCATGCGGCCCGCGCGTGGCCAGCGTTTGCGCAATATCCGCGATGTCGCTGACCTCCGTCACCGTCGTGATGACCAGCGCCTCCGGATACGCCAAACACCGCGCCCTGCATTCCTCCACCGTGCCGACCGCCGGCGGACAAGCCCACGTCGTGTTGTACATCGGACACTCCTGCTCGCAGATCCTCCGCACGCGCTCGGTAAACACCAGCGTGTCCGTCCTGACATACGCAAATTGCAAAAGCGGCAGCTCTGCCAGCCCCTGCTCCAATCTTTCCCGGTCCAGCATCGCTCTGCCGCCTTTCCACCGCATTTCAGCTTATTGTACACGACCGCAGCAAGAAGGTCAATCCCACCGCCCCGCGAGATTTTTCGCCAAAGCAAGGCGCGCGCGACGGCGTATCGCGTATACGCCGAGCGAGCAGCAACGCAGCTCCGGTGGAAAAGATCCGGTGCAAAAAAGAAGCGTGCAGCACGGTGTGTGAGATGCTGCACGCTTTACGGCATTTGCCGCGTTTGACGGCTTGCGCCGCCGATGAAATTGTGATATACTGCACGTATATCTGCCGCTGCCCGGATGACGGGGCAGCTTTCATGGCATCAGTATGACACGCGCGGTGCAAAATGTCACCCTCCCAGCGCGTCTACACGGTCAATTTTCGGGAGAGCGCCGCTCTACCAGCAGTAGAATTCCCAGAAGTTTCAATGCTTTTCAGGCAGGAGGTGGTCCTATGAAAGTGGACGAGGCGAGCATGCGCCGCACGATTTCCAAAAACATTGCAAGCTACCGCAAGGCACACCGCGATACGCAGTTGGACCTGGCGGAAAAGCTCAATTACTCCGATAAATCCGTTTCCAAGTGGGAGCGCGGCGAAAGCCTGCCGGATATTTTCATCCTCACACAGATCGCCGACCTCTATGGCGTCACAGTCAGCAATCTCATCGGCGAGGTCGAAGCGCCCAAAAAGTGCAAGCCGTATTACCACCTGTTTATCTACCTGCTCTCGCTTGCCATCGTGTTCGTCGTGGCCGCCATTTTGTTCACCGCATTTGAGATCGCCGATGTCACGTTCCCGGCCTGGATGTTCTTCCTCTATGCCGTGCCCGTAGCTG
>CAKTXB010000162.1 GCA_934630555.1 uncultured Oscillospiraceae bacterium | reverse complement strand
GAATGTAGGTTGCAGGCGGCGCGCTGCCGGCTGCACCAGTGATACCGCAAGTGAACGTTCCGCTTTTCTCTTTGTACGACTCTTTTGTGCACTGCGAGCAATCCCGAATGGACTCACGCGGCTGTATCCCCGGCGTTATCAGCAATGGCTGGTCGCAATATATGAACCCTGCCAGCGACGAAACTTTAGCCGCACAACGCAGGAAAATCACTATTTCGCAAAAGAGAGGTAACATCAATGTACGAAGACAAGACTTTGGTCTGCAAAGAGTGTGGTAACGAGTTCGTTTTCACGGCTGGTGAGCAGGAGTTCTACGCCGAGCGCGGCTTCCAGAACGAGCCGCAGCGCTGCAAGGCCTGCCGTGATGCCCGCAAAAACGCGTCCCGTGGCCCGAGAGAGTATTTCACTGCGACCTGCGCGGCTTGCGGCGGCGAAGCACGTGTTCCGTTCGAGCCGAAGTCCGACCGTCCGGTCTATTGCAGCGATTGCTTTGCACGCATGAAGGCTCAGGAAGGCTGATCCATGCAGAAACAAACAGGAGGCATTGCCTGTGGCGATGCCTCCTGATTTTTATGCTGTTTTCGGTCGATTTGCTTTAGGGCAACACCGCATCCTTGCATCGGCGCGCTTCGGCGGATATGTTCCGCCAAGTCTTCGGTTTGAAAAGATTGAAATACATACAGGATTCCTGCACTTTTCAAACCTTGACTTGGCGAAAGATCTCTCGCCAGACCTGCTTGCCGAATTGCGCGGTGCTGCCTTAGAATTTTAGTGCCGCCATGCGGTCATAGGCTTCCCGCAGCTTGTCGTGGCCCACCGTGCAGGCAATGCGGAAGTGTTTTGCACCGGTCAGCCCAAAAACGTCGCCCGGGGTGACGAGCACGTGGGCGCGCTCCAGCAGCTGCTTGCAGAACTCCGGCGCGCTGAGACCGGTTTTTTCCACACCCGGGAAGAGGTAGAATGTACCGCGCGGCGGCACGAGCGTGAGATAATCGATGGCGGCAAGCCGCTCGGCAGAGTAGAAAATGCGGTCACGGTAGGCACTGATGTATTCCTCACGGATCCGCGCGCGCTCATGCAGCGCGGCAATGGCCGCACGCTGCGACACCGACGGCGCGGAATAGATGAGCGAACCGTTTACGCGGTTCATAACGTTCAGCAGCTCTGGCTCCGCGATGATGGCACCGACGCGCCAGCCGGTCATCATGTAGTTTTTCGAGAAGCTGTTGAGCGTGATGGTGCGCTGTTCCATGCCGGGCAGAGTACGCATGGGGGTGTAGAAGCCCTCATAGAGATATGTCGTGTAAATTTCATCCGCAGCGATGAGCAGGTCATATTCCTGCGCGATCTGAGCCAAAACCTCCAGCGTATCACGGCGATAGGCCATGCCGGTGGGGTTCGTGGGATTATTGAAAATAATTGCCTTTGTGCGCGGCGTAATGGCGGCACGCAGGCGCTCTGGGGAGATCGCGTAGTCCTCCTGCTCGTATGTTGGTACTTCCACGCACACGCCGCCGGCCAGTTCGATCTGGCTGCGGTACATGGAAAAATACGGCGAAAAGACGATCACCTCATCACCGGGGTCCAGAATAGTGAGCATGACAAGCGCCATGCCAAGACAGCTGGAAGCGGTGATGAGCACGTGGTCATGCGACAGCTTCTGCGAAAAATCTTCTTCCCAGGCTTTGCAAACTGCGTCGATCAGCTCCCGGTCGCCGCGCGGGTCGCCATAGTGCGTGTGGCCGGCGCGCGCGTCGCGGAAGGCGGCGTTCAAGATGGCTTCGTCGGTGGTAAAATCCGTGTCGCCGATGCTCAGGTCAATGACGTCATTGTATCGGGCCAGCGCCTCTGTGTCCAGTGTCAGGCCGCCGCCAGCTGTTTGAAAGCGTTTTGCAATGTAGGTCGCGCGCATCATATGGTTCCTCCCGTATTTTTTGTAGCCCATTATAACCACCTGACTGCGTGTGTGCAAGAGCAAAACCTGCCATTCCTGCGCGGAAACTTACGGCGATTTTTAGACGAAAAAACAAAAGGAGCAGCAAAATGCTGCTCCTTTGCATATTCAGCGCGCACCGCGGTCAAAGCTTATTAAATCGCGCACGACTTCGCCGGCAATGATGAGGCCGACGACGGGCGGCACGAAGGCTGTGGAACCTGGAATGTCGCGCCGCTCGGTGCATTTGCGGGTCGTGCCCGGCGGGCAGATGCAGTGGCTGCGGCAGCTGATGGACGCATCCTCCAACGGGCGGATGGGCTTTTCCTGCGAGTAGACGACCTTGAGATGCTGAATGCCGCGCTTGCGGCACTGTGTGCGCATGACGCGCGCAAGCGGGCAGACGGACGTTTCGTAAATATCAGCCACACGGAACGCGGAGGCGTCCATTTTGTTGCCTGCGCCCATCGCGCAGATGATAGGCGTGCCGCAGCGGTTTGCCTGCTCCACAAGCGAGAGCTTGCCGGAAACCGTGTCGATGGCGTCGATGACGTAATCGTACTGTGTGAAGTCAAATGCATCTGCCGTTTCTGGCAGGTAGAACATTTGATATTTGCGCACAACACAGTTTGGATTGATGGACAAAATGCGCTCCTCGGCAACGTCGACTTTGTATTTGCCAACAGTTTTGCGCGTGGCAAGGATCTGGCGGTTGAGATTGGTGAGGCAGACGCGGTCATCGTCGATGAGGTCCAGCGCGCCGACACCGGAGCGTACCAGGGCTTCTACGGCATAGCCGCCAACGCCGCCAATGCCGAATACGGCCACGCGCGCGGCCGCCAGACGTTCCATGGCGTCATGCCCCAAAATCAGCTCTGTGCGGGAAAATTGATTGAGCATACGAATTTCTCCAATATTGCGGATCTTGCGCATATTATACGGCAGCGGTGTGGCAATGTCAACGCGCGGGCGGTTGCGTGCCGCGGAAAAATCTGATAGAATACGCCAAGAACACAGGAGAGCAGGGAAGATATGGCAAATACCATTGCGATCACAGAATTTCAGGCGCCGGAGCTGGATGTGTATGCGCGGCTGACGGAGAATCAGCTGGTAAACCGGGCCGAGCCGGAAAAGGCGCTGTTTATTGCGGAAAGTCCGCTGGTCATTGGGCGAGCGCTCGACGCTGGGTGCGAGCCGGTGTCGTTTCTCATGCAGACGGAGCACGTGGCGGGCAAGGCCGCGCCGATTTTGGCGCGCTGCCGGGCAGATGTGCCGGTATACTGCGCGTCGGAGGCACTGCTGACGCAGCTGACGGGCTTTCACCTGACGCGTGGGATGCTGTGCGCCATGCGGCGGCCAGCGCCGCGCGCACCGGAGACGGTTTTGAAGGGAGCACGCCGGGTGGCAGTGCTGGAAAATGTGATGAACCCGACGAACATCGGCGCGATCTTTCGTTCAGCTGCGGCGCTGGGGATGGATGCCGTGCTGCTGACGCAGGCGGGGAGCGACCCGCTGTATCGCCGTGCACTGCGCGTGAGCATGGGCACAGTGTTCCAGGTCCCGTGGGCCTATTTGCCGCAGGATGGCGACTGGCAGGCATTTTTGCACGCGCACGGCTTTCAGACGGCGGCTATGGCGCTGCGTGACGACAGCCTGTCCATTGACGATACGCGGCTGGCTGGCATCTCGAAGCTGGCCGTGGTGTTGGGCACAGAGGGCGACGGACTGGCAGGCGCGACCATTGCAAACTGCGACTACACGGTGCGCATTCCCATGGCGCATGGCGTGGACTCCCTGAATGTGGCGGCGGCCAGCGCGGTAGCATTTTATCAGCTTTGCCGCTGAAAACGTGCTGATCGTGACATTTTGGATTGTTTTTTGGCAAACCATATGGTATTATAAAGAAAATTGGGGGATTCGCAGGAGGTCAGATCATGGCTGATTTTTCAAAATTCCGTTCCGCCATCGGCGGGTTCAACCGCGAGGATGTAGCAAATTACATTGAATCACAGGCCATTGCGCACCAGAAGGAGCTGCGCAGCCTGCGGGATGAGAACACGCAGCTGCGCACGGAGTTGACGGAAGCCCGCGAGGAGCTGGAGGCGCTGCGTGCGCAGTTGGCAGCGGAGCAGGAAGCCGCCGCGGCTGAAGTTTTGGAGGAAAACGCGAAAGAAGCGATCGAGGCGGAAGCTGCCACAGAAGCGCCGCAGCCGACGCTGGATCTGCCGGCGGAGGAACTGGAAGCCTATCGCCGCGCCGAGGCGGCGGAGCGTATGGCACGCCAGCGCGCGGAGCAGCTGCGCACGCAGGTGACCGGCCTGTGCGCGGATGCCGGGGCGCGCTTTGCGGCACGCGGTGAAAAGGTCGCGGCGCTCTCAGAGCAGACGCAGGATCGGCTGACCCAGCTGACCGAGGCGTTGGCCGAGCTGCGCGAGGCGGTGCGGCAGACGCAGGAGGACTTTGCAAAAGTCAACCCGGAAGAATAACAGAATTTAAAAGCGCCTCATCTGCACAGCAGATGAGGCGCTTTTGAGCGTGTCAAAAAAGTATTTTTGACACGCTTTCAAACGCGAACCGCTGCGCTGGGTCCGCGTTTGAGAAGGCTTGCGCCATG
>CAKTXB010000161.1 GCA_934630555.1 uncultured Oscillospiraceae bacterium | reverse complement strand
ATCATATGCCGGAAGCACGGCTTCAGCGCGTCGCTCAAAATGACGAGCGCCTCGCCAAACAGCAGCCCGTTTTTTGTGCCGCCGATGTAAAACACGTCGCAAAGCTGCGCCAGATCCTCCGGCTGCAGATCGCTGCTTTCGGCTGTGAGGGCCTGCGCCAGCCGCGCGCCGTCCAAAAACAGATACAGCCCCAGCTCCCGGCAGACCTTGTGCAGCGCCGACAGTTCGGCCTTTGTGTACAGCGTGCCAAGTTCCGTGGCGTTCGAGATATACACCATGCGCGGTGCTACCATGTGTTCGTTTTGGCCGTTTTCATGCTCCGTCATCACGCTGCGCACCAGCGCCGGCGTCAGCTTGCCATCCGGCGTGGGAACAGAACAGATCTTGTGGCCGGACGATTCGATCGCGCCGGTCTCATGCACATTGATGTGCCCCGTCTGTGCGGCAATGACGCACTCCCACGGCCGCAGCGCGGCAGCGATCACCGTTGTATTTGTAATGGTGCCGCCTACCATGAAGTGAACATCCGCGTTCGGGCAGGCAAAGCGGGCGCGCACGGTCTGCGCCGCCCGGGCGCAGTGATCGTCGCAGCCGTAGCCGCAGGTAGTTTCCAGATTGGTGCGCACCAGCGCGTCGAGAATGCGCGGGTGTGCGCCTTCGGAATAATCGTTGCGGAATAAAGGCATGGGGGATCCCTTCTTTCGTCATATTTTGTTTATTGTAAGGAATCCCGATGCGAAAGTCAACGCCCTGCGCGCAGCATCTGCCGCAGCCACAGCCGTTCCTGCACGCCAAGCGCGCCCGTCAGCTGCAAAAAAGGCAAAAATACGGCCAGATACAGGCCGGTCGCCGCCAGTGCATAGGCAAGCGCAGAAAATCCAGCCGGCACGCACAATGCCGCGCCAAGCGCCGTAAGCACACACGCCGCTGTCCGCAGTAAAAACGAGAGATCCGGCGTCAGATGCGTCAGCCGCAGCAGCAGCCGTACGCTCAAATAGAAGTTGATCAGATGTGTCACCACAAAGCTCACCAGATACCCGCGAATGCCGCACCGCGGCAGCAGCACATAGAGCAGCACCACATCCAGCAGCGACGTGATGGTGTTGAACCGCACACACGCCACCTGCTGCCCCAGACCTTTACACATGGCGTCCACCATGGCGTCCAGATATAAAAATACGATCATCGGCGCAAACTGCCGCAGATAGAACCCGGCCTCCGCACTGTCATACACCAGCTGCCCCAGCGCGGGCGCCAGTATAAATATCAGCGCCGCCACGCTCCCGGCAAACAGCACGCCCATGCGCAGACATTTGCCGCAAAGATGCCGGATACGGATACGTTCCCCCGCTGCATTGCACCGCGCCAGCTCTGGCACCAGCAGATCCGCCAGCGCATAGAGCAGCGCCGCCGGGAACATGAGGATGGGGAACACCATGCCGTGGATGACGCCGTAGGTCGCCATTCCAGCCCCGGTGCTGCCTGACCAGCGGGCAAGCCCGTGCGGGATGAGAAACTGCTCCAGCGTGCCGAGCCCCGCGCGCAGCGCGTCGCTCAGCGCCAGCGGGATACACAGCTTTCGCAGCCGCCGCCCCAGCTTAAGCCCGTGCGCGGGCGCACCCATGGCTGCCCAGTCGCGCCGCAAAAGTCTGAACAGCCACACGCCGCTGCATACGCTTGCCAGCGTGCTGCCAAGGATCATGGCGCTGCAGGCGTGCGCTGCATCGCCGCGCGCCCAGAAGCGCAGCAGAAGATACGTCGTCAGCAGCGACAAGAGCCGCTCAGCCACCTCGACCTCCACCAGCTTGCGAATTTTGCCGCACGCCGTAAAATAGCCGCTTAAAATGCTCAGAAGGCAGTTTAGCGGCAGCGACACCGCGAACCACCGCAGGCTCTCCGTCGCCCGCGCGTCGTGGATAAAGCGCACGGCGATCGGTGTCGAGAAACCATACAGCGCCGCTGCTGCAATGCAGCTCGTGCAAAAGCCGCACCCGAGACACAGCCCAATGGCGCGCTTTACGCCGCCGGGGCGCTTATGGCCGTGCTCTTCGGCGCATAAATACATGGCCGAAACGCGAATGCCGGCCAGCCCCAGCGTCATGGCCATTGAACCGGCGGTGAGCACCAGCTGCAGTAGCCCCAGCCCCGCCGCGCCGATCTGCCCGGTCAAATAGATCTGGAACAGCATCGAAATGCCGCGCAGCAGCAGATTTACGCCTGTCAGCAGCAGCGCGTTGTATAAGATCGACCGGCCGTGGCACACGAACATCACCCCTGTCCATGTGTATGCACCGGGGCGGGAAGTATGAAAAGAGCCGTCTGCCTATGGCAGACGGCTCAAGAGCGTGTCAAAAAAGCCTCGCAGAGTTCGCGCCCGCAGGCGCGAAAAAAGTCTGGATCATTTTCGGCGGCGGCGTGTACGTCGCCGAAAATACTTTACGTCATGCAAGTGTGGAATTTTTGCGCCAAAGGCACAAAAATTATGCGCGCAGCATGGCGCAAGCCTTTTCAAACGCGAACCCAGCGCAGCGGTTCGCGTTTGAGAGCGTGTCAAAAATACTTTTTTGACACGCTCAGCGGTCGGTTGCGATGGCAGCCGGCCGCTTTCCGGTTGCGTGGAAAGGAGGGCGCTTTGTCTGGAGGGGCTTTTGCTTTTTGGCAGGATCTCTGATAGAATGAAAAAAACGTCTGGTTTGGAGGATGCGGGAAATGTTTCACATTCTGGTGGTGGACGACGACAAGAATACGCGGCGGCTCATGCAGGCGGTTTTGGAGGGCGACGGGTATACGGTGACGACGGCAGCAGACGGGGTACAGGCGCTGGAGGTGCTGGACCGGGAGCACATTGATCTGGCGGTGCTGGACGTGATGATGCCGAACATGGACGGGTATGCGTTTACGGCGGCGCTGCGGGCGGCACAGAACGAACTGCCGATCTTGATGGTATCGGCCCGGCAGCTGCCGGAGGACCGCAAGCAGGGGTTCGTGGCCGGTACGGACGACTATATGACGAAGCCGGTGGACACAGAGGAGATGCTGCTGCGCATCCGGGCGCTTTTGCGCCGGGCGCGGATCGTGAGTGAACGGCGCATTCAGATCGGCGATGTGACGCTGGATTATGACACACGGACGGTGACGCGCGGGGGCGAGGTCGTGGAGCTGCCGGGAAAGGAATTTTTGCTGCTTTACAAGCTGCTGTCATATCCGGGAAAGATCTTTACGCGCATTCAGCTGATGGACGAGATCTGGGGCGCGGATTCGGAGAGCGGCTGGGAAACGGTGACGGTACACATTGGCCGGCTGCGGCGGCGGTTTGAGGGCTGGAAGGAATTTGAGCTCGTGGCCGTGCGCGGACTTGGGTACAAGGCGGTGAAGAAGGTATGACACAGAAAAGCGCGGAATTTGAAGAACGCAGTCAGCGCGTGGCGCTGACGCTGCTGACGGGCGGATTTGTGCTGGCCATCATGCTGGCGGTGGTGCTGATCAGCGCGGGGCTGATGATGCTGCTGGTGCGCGCGGGCTTTTTGAGCAGTGCGGCGCAGGAGGACCGGCAGCTATATGCGCTCATTGGGCTGATGGTGCTGGTGAGCGTGGGGCTTGGCGCGGTGATGACGTTTTTGATCATGCGCGTGCTGCTGCGGCCCATCAACACGATCATTAACGCCATGAACCGGCTGGCGGCAGGAGATTTTCATGTGCGCATCGGGTTTGGCACGGTGTTTGCACGGCACCCGACTGTGGTGGAGCTGACGGAGAGCTTTAACAAGATGGCTGCGGAGCTGGAGGGCACGCAGATCTTGCGCGCGGATTTCATCAACAACTTTTCCCACGAGTTTAAGACGCCCATCGTGTCGATCGCGGGCTTTGCACGGCTTTTGCGGCGCGGCGGGCTGACGGCGGCGGAGCAGGATGAGTATTTGGGTATTATTGAGGACGAGTCGCTGCGGCTGTCGGCCATGGCGACGAATGTGCTGAACATGACGAAGGTGGAAAACCAGGCCATTTTGACGGACGTGACGCGGTTTCAGCTTTCGGAGCAGCTGCGGATGTGCGTGCTGCTGCTGGAGCGCAAGTGGACGGAAAAGGAGCTGGACGTGAATGTGGACACGGGCGAATACTGGCTGGAGGGCAACGAGGAGCTTTTGCGGCAGATCTGGGTAAATCTGCTGGACAACGCGGTGAAGTTCACACCACCGCACGGCACAGTGGATGTGCAGGCGCGGGCGGACGGCGCGCAGCTGGAGGTGCGCATTGGAAACACAGGCAGCAGCATTCCGCCGGACAAGCTGGAGCGGGTGTTTGGCAAGTTTTATCAGGCGGACGAATCACACGCGGCGCAGGGCAGCGGCATTGGGCTGGCGGTGGTACGCTCCGTTGTGACGCTGCACGGCGGCACGGTGCGCGCCGAGAGCGCGGGAGAGTATACGCAGTTTATTGTGCGGCTGCCGTTCCGGCAGACGGGGCGGACGCAGAAAAAACAATCGTAAAAAATACAGGCTTGGCAGCCGTTTTCCGGTGCGGAGACGGCTGCTTTTTTGCGTTACGGCGGGAAATTCCGG
>CAKTXB010000160.1 GCA_934630555.1 uncultured Oscillospiraceae bacterium | reverse complement strand
GCAGTATACTGGGCGCGAAAGGGGAGATGTTCCGTGGGATACTGGGTATTCATGCTCATGATGGTACTGCTGATGCCGCTGGTGATGCTGTTTACGGGGCGGGCATTTTCCAAAAACGCGCCGAAGAAGATCAATTCGCTCTACGGCTACCGCACGGCCATGTCCATGAAGAATCGGGACACGTGGCAGTTTGCGCACCGGTATTTCGGCAGGATCTGGTATCGCTGCGGGCTGGTGCTGACGCCGGCGACGGCGGCGGTGATGTGTTTGGGGCTTGGAAAGGGCGAGGACACGGTGAGCTGGCTTGGCAACGCGCTGTGCATCGTGCAGCTCGCGGTGCTGTGTGCAGCCATTGTGCCGACAGAACGGGCGCTGCGGCGGACATTTGACACGGACGGAAAACGCCGGGAAAAAGGATAAAACAGCCCGCCGCCGCAAACTGCGGTTTGCGGCGGCGGGCTTTGTGCATGAAAGCGCCTATACACGGAGGGGGGTTATCAAGCGCGCTGCTTGGCTTTGCCGGGAAGCTGAGCGAGAATGATGGCGGCGAACATGAGAGCGCTGCCGGTGAGCTCACGCACGGAGAGCGTCTGGTGCAGGATGAGCCAGCCGCCAAGGGCAGCGAACACAGATTCGAGGCTCATGATGAGTGAGGCGAGGGTCGGGTCGGTGTGCTGCTGGCCGAGAATTTGCAGGGTGTAGGCTACGCCGCCGGAGAGAATGCCGGCGTAGCAGATGGGCAGCCAGCAACCGAGGATGGCATCCCAGGACGGGGTCTCAAACAGAAGCATTCCGATGCCGGCAACGAGCGTGCAGGTGTAGGACTGGATGCAGGCCAGCTGCACGCCGCCGACAGTGGTGCCGATGCGGTCGATGTAGAGGATCTGCGCCATGAAGAAGAACGCGGAGATGAGGGTGAGAACGTCACCGGTGTTGATGGCGGATTCACCGTTCATGCACAGAAAATAGAGGCCGGCCACGGCGATGAGGACGCTGAGCCAGGTGCGCGCGCCGACCTTTTTGCCGAGGAAGATACCGGCCAGCGGCACGAGGACGATGTAGAGCGTGGTGATGAAGCCGGATTTGCCGACGGAGGTGTAGATAAGGCCAAACTGCTGGAACGTGCTGGCGGCACAGAGCAAAAGACCGCAGATAAAGCCGCGCAGCAGTACGCCGCCGAACGTGATGCCCTGCTGCCGTCGCAGGATGGCCTGCTGCTTGCGGCCGGCAAGCACGAACGGAAGCAGCACGGTGCCGGAGAGGAAGAAGCGTGTGGCCTGCATGGTGAATGGGCCGATATGGTCCATGCCCTCTTTCTGGGCCACGAACGCGGTGCCCCAGATCATGGCAGTCAAAAGGAGCAGAAGGCTGCCCCGGACCTGTTCTTTCATAGGAATCCCTTCTTTTTGCATATTCGCTCCATACCGTATCACGCGGGGTGGAATTTGTCAATCAGTGCGGTGGGAAAATGCGAAAACCGGCCGCTTTCGGGCGAGAGCGGACGGTTCGTGTGCGGACTTTTACGGTGTGGGCGCGGTTTCGCGGCGGATGGGGCGGACGTATTTCCAATAGCGGGTGCAGTCGTGATAGAAGTAGAAAACGCGCTCGGGTGTGCAGTCGAGGCAGCAGTTGTGGGCGGCGTAGCCGAAGGATTGCATGGCTTTTTCGATGGCGGCCTCGACGGCAGTGTTTTCGCTGGCAAAGTCGAACGGGCCGTGTTCAAAGACGATATAGTCGCCGGCGGGTACGTCCATGAGCTGAAGCGGACGCGGTACGGGGCCGGTGTAGTTGGCCGGGAGGCGGACGCCGTAGGCCTCAGCCAGGGGAATGCCCCAGGCGCAGATGCGGCCGGTGGGAGCGTTGATGAAGGCCATGAGCTGGCCGGCCGCGGCGTCGTTGGCCGTGCCGCCGAGGTCATCCAGCTTGCCGGGGATGCTTTCAAGCAGGCCGCAGATGGTGTCACAGTCCTGGCCGGGAATTTGAGATTGCTTTTGCCAGAAATCCCAGTAGCCGATGCTTTCATAGTTGCGGATGTGCAGAAATTTGTGCGCGGGGATGGTGACAAAGTAGGTTTTGATGGGGTGTGCGTCTGGGTGCATGATGGACTCCTCCGGGTGTTCGAGTAAGTAGCAGTCAAAGGGGCGCAGGAGCGTACGCAGGACGACGGACTGCGGGTTTTTGCGGTAGGCACTGGGCGTGCAGCCATAGAGCGCACGGAAGGCGCGGGTAAAGGCCTCATGGGAGGAAAAGCCGCTGTCCAGCGCAATATCCAGAAGCGGACGGTTTGTGTCGCGCACGGCCTTGCAGGCGAAGGCCAGGCGGCGGGCGCGCAGGTAGTTATGCAGCGTCATGCCGGAAATTTCGCGGAATTTGCGGGAGATGTAGAATGCGGAATAGCCAAGCTGGCCGGAAAGGTAGTCGAGCGTGAGCGATTCGGTGCGGTTTTGACGGATGCAGACGTCGATCTCGGTCAAAAGCTGCTGGATGGACTGTGACCACGGCATGGGGTTCACCTCCTGAAAAACTGCTCTGAAAACAGGATAGCACACGGCGCGCGGCGGCGCTTGATCATGGTTGCGGTTTTTATATCGTAGCGCATTTTTATGGGCAACGCAAGAAGGAACGGTTGCGCGGAACAGAAAAACATGCTATAATATATCGGATTTTGTGCGCGGGGAGGCGTGAAGGATGCAGGAGCTGTTTTTGCCGGTGCTGCACAGCTTTGAGAACAACAATGTCTTTACCGGCAGCTATGGGAGCCTGCGGTTCCGCGTGGTGCCCGCGATCACGATGAAAACACCGAAGGAAGTGGATCTTGAGGCAAGCAGCATGACGTGTGAGGTGTGGTACGGCGCGTTTTGCTATCAGAAAAGCACGATGGAGGACGAAAGGACGTTCCCGCTCAGTGAGGCGGGACGTGCGCAGCTGCATGACTGGCTGACGGAGCATATCAGGGAGGAAACGGTATGAAGTATGATGTTGTGATCATCGGCGCGGGGCCGGGCGGTATTTTTACGGCGTATGAGCTCAGCCGCAAGGCACCGGAGATGAAGATCGCGGTGTTTGAGTGCGGCCATCCGCTGAGCCAGCGCAAGTGCCCCATTGACGGCGTGAAGGTGAAGACGTGCATCCACTGCAAGACGTGCGCTATTATGAACGGCTTTGGCGGCGCGGGCGCGTTTTCAGACGGCAAGTATAACATTACAAATGAATTTGGCGGCACACTGTATCGGTATATCGGCAAGCAGCGGGCGCTGGAGCTGATGCAGTATGTGGACGAGATCAACGTGGCGTATGGCGGCGGAAAGACGAAGCTGTATTCTACGGCGAACACGGCGTTTAAGACGCAGTGTCTGCGGAACAACCTGCATCTGCTGGACGCGTCGGTGCGGCATTTGGGCACGGATATTAACTTTGAGGTCCTGACGAATCTGTATCACGAGCTGAAGGACCGGGTGGAGTTTTACTTTGACACGCCGGTGGAGCACGTGGCGAAGGTCGAGGACGGATATGAGGTCCAGACGAAGAAGGGCAGCTTTTTTGGCAGGCAGTGCGTCATTTCCGTGGGGCGCAGCGGCAGCAAGTGGATGGAAACGGTGTGCGAGTCACTGAACATCCCGACGCTGTCGAACCGGGTGGACATTGGCGTGCGTGTGGAGCTGCCGGCTGAGGTGTTCCAGACCATTACGGACGAGCTGTATGAGAGCAAGATCGTATATAAGACGGAAAAGTATCAGGATCTGGTGCGCACGTTCTGCATGAACCCGAAGGGCGCGGTGGTGAACGAGAACACGAACGGCATTATCACCGTGAACGGACACAGCTATGAGGACCCGGCGCGGCAGACGAAGAACACGAACTTTGCGCTGCTGGTTTCCAAGCATTTTACCGAGCCGTTCAAGGACAGCAACGGCTATGGCGAGTCGATCGCGCGGCTTTCCAATATGCTGGGCGGCGGTGTGATCGTGCAGCGGTTCGGCGACCTGATCCGCGGGCAGCGCAGCACGCCGAAACGGCTGGAGAAGGCCTTTATCACGCCAACGCTGGCGGCGACGCCGGGTGATTTGAGCCTGGTGATGCCGAAGCGCATTCTGGACGGCATCATTGAGATGATCTACGCGCTGGACAAGATCGCGCCGGGCACAGCGAATGACGACACGCTGCTGTATGGCGTGGAGGTCAAGTTCTACAACATGGAAGTGGAGATCGACGAGCATCTGGAAACGCGGCACAAGGGGCTGTTTGTCATTGGCGACGGCAGCGGCGTGACGCATTCGCTTTCACACGCTTCGGCCAGCGGCATTTTTGTGGCGCGGCACATTTTGGGTGAACTGTAAAAACGAGATCTGCGCCGTACCCGGGAGCGGGTACGGCGCGTCTTTTGGTACGAAAAAATTTGAAAAAGGGATTGACGAAACGGGCCGGACGTGCTATTATACTTAGGCGCGTTTGACCAGCGCGTGCGGCGCGAGAGCGCTGGATAAGCTAGTGTGGCTCAGTCGGTAGAGCAGCTGATTCGTAATCAGCAGGTCGCCGGTTCAAGTCCGGCCACTAGCTCCAG
>CAKTXB010000159.1 GCA_934630555.1 uncultured Oscillospiraceae bacterium | reverse complement strand
ACGCTGGCCGCGGTGCTCGACAATGAAAGCTATGCCGACTTAAAGCGTCTGAACGCCGACACCATCGGCGTCACGAGCTACGCAAACGGCGGCATGTCCTTCCAGGCGCTCGACACCGCGTCGAAGAGCTGGGGCAAGACCATCACACTGCCGGACAGCGCGTGGAATCTTCTGCCCGGAAACAGCCAGTACGACTTCTTCTACAACAACGGCACCGCCCTGTATGGCTATAAGACCGACAGCGGCAAGGAAGAAAAGCTCGTGGACTGGCTCGCCTGCGACGTGAACAGCGACTCCATCAACGGTGTCTATGTGGACGATTCCGGCAAGGTCTGCGCCATCCTGCGCGACTCGACCGGCAGCTACGGCTACTACATCGGCGGCATAAACGTCGCCACCGCGACGAATGACGCTCCCGGCTCCCCGGGCGCGAGCGCGTCCGGCTGGCAGGTCGCCGTGCTCACGCCGACCGACGCGGCGGCTGTGACGGAAAAGCAGGAGCTGACGCTCGCGTGCCTGTATCTGCCCTCGACGCTGCGCGCCCAAATTCTCGCCTTTAACCGCGCGAGCGACAAATACAGGATTGTCGTGCGCGATTATTCGGAGTATAATACGGACGAGGATTACACCGCAGGTCTGACCAAGCTCAACACCGAGATCCTCTCCGGCAACGTTCCCGATATGATCTGCACCAATCAGCTGCCCGTGGCGCAGTACGCCGCCAAGGGCGTACTGGAGGAGCTGTGGCAGTACATCGACGCCGACCCCGGGCTCTCCCGCGACCAGCTCCTTACGCAGCCGCTGGAGGCGATGCAGACCGGGGATGGGCTGTATCAGATCACCGACTCGTTCGCCATCTCCACGGCGGTGGCGCTTGGCAAGGTCGTGGACGGCTACGACAAGTGGACGGTGGAGGCGGCAAAGGACGCGCTGACAAAGCTCCAGCCCGACGCGACCTATTTTAACGTCAACTACACCAAGTCGGACGTGCTGAGCCAGTGCGTGTCGCGCACGGCAAATGATTTTGTGAACTGGCAGACGGGCAAGTGCTCGTTTGACAGCCCGGAGTTCGCCGCCCTGCTGGAGTTTGCCAACAGCTTCCAAGACAAGTTTGATTACGAGCACTTTGACTGGAGCGACTATGTGGACGACAGCCTGCGCATCGCAAACGGCGAGCAGCTCGTCGCTCCGGCCTATATCTCGTCGTTTGACGATCTGCGCTACTACGACGGCGTGCTCAAGGGCGACACCCGCTACATCGGCTGGCCCACCGGCAGCGGCGAGGGCGGCACGGTATTTGAGCCGGGCACGTGCCTGTCGATGACCACCCGCTGCGCCAACAAGGACGCCGCGTGGCAGTTCATGCGGGTGCTGCTGGACGATACGCTCTCCGACATCTACACCCTGCCCATCAACCGCACGCTGTTTGAAAAGGCGGCGGAGATCGCCATGACGCCGGAGTATGTGACCGACGAAAACGGCAACTACGTTCTGGACGAAAACGGCGATAAAATTGAGCAGAGCCAGGGCGGCATGAGCATGGGCAACGGCGCAATGGTGGAGTTCTATGCCGTGACGCAGGCGCAGTACGATCAGCTCCTTGCGCTGATGGACTCCGCCAGCGGCACCACGAGCTATGATATGAACATCAACAACATCATCACCGAGGAGGCCGGCGCGTATTTTGCCGGCGAAAAGAGCGTGCAGGACACCGCTGCGGCCATCAACAACCGCGTGGGCCTGTATGTTGCGGAGCAGAAATAAACGCCCGGCTGAAATGCCGGAAGCAAGCTCCCGGAGCGGCGCCGCCGCTCCGGGCACGCGCAGAGATCGGGAGGGGAGCGAATGCACCCAAAACTCAAAAAAATCAACAACAGGCTTCGGGACTTTTTGAATTCCATGTGTTTTTCCGGCCCGAGCTTTTTGGGAATGCTGATCTTCTTTATTGTGCCGTTTGGCGTGGTCATCTACTATTCCTTCATTGCCGGCGCGATGGACAGCAGCTTTGCGGGCTTTAAAAACTATTTGAACGTGCTCAACAATGAAGCGTTCAAGATCGCGGTGCGCAACACAGCGACCTTCTCGGCCATTGCCGTGCCGCTGGCCGTTATATTGTCGCTGGGGCTGGCGCTGATGCTGGAGGCGCGCATCCCCATGAAAAGCGAGCTGCGCACGTTTTTCCTCAGCCCCATGATGGTGCCGATCGCGTCCATCATTCTGGTGTGGCAGGTGCTGTTTCACTATAACGGCGTGGCGAATGAATTTCTGGCCGTGTTTGGCGCGGACAAGATCGACTGGCTGAAATCGGACTATTGTTTGCTTGTCATCACGCTGCTGTTTTTGTGGAAAAACCTTGGCTACAACATGATCCTGTTCATGGCGGCGCTGAGCAATATCCCAAAGGAGATGCTGGAGGCCGCGGAGGTCGAGGGCGCGTCGGCATGGTATCAGTTTGTGCATATCAAGCTGCGCTTTCTTTCGCCCACGGTGCTGTTTGTAACGATCTTGTCCATCATCAACTCCTTTAAGGTGTTCCGCGAGATCTACCTGCTGACGGGCGACTATCCCTACACGGGGCTTTACATGATGCAGCACTTCATGAACAATATGTTCAACAGTCTGGACTATCAGAAGCTCTCGGCGGCGGCGGTGCTGCTGGCGCTGGTCATCATTGTGCTGGTGGCCATCCTGTTCGCAGTGGAGAACTACTTCGGAAAGGACGTGGAGGGATGAAGAAAAAACGCTATTTTTCCCGCACGGTGCTGACGCTGCTGGCCTTTGCGTTTGCGCTCTTGTTCCTGCTGCCTACGGTGCTTACCATCACAAACTCGTTCATGACGCAAAGCGAGATCACGGCCAACTATGGTCAGATCTTTCAGAACGCCGCCTCGGGCGCAAAGAGCTTCATTGCCAAGACCATCAACCTGAAATTCATTCCCGACAAGGTGAGCTTCAGCCAGTATTTTACGGTGCTGCTGAAAAGCCCGGACTATCTGCTGAAGTTCTGGAACTCGGTGATTCTGGTGGTGCCCATCGTGCTGGCGCAGCTGCTGGTCGCGTCCATCGCGGCCTACGGCTTTACGCGCTGGCGCGGCAAGGTGCGCGACGGCATCTTCTTTGCCTATGTGATCTTGATGCTCATGCCCTATCAGGTCACATTGGTGCCGAACTATCTGGTGAGCGACTGGCTGGGCATTCTCAACACCCGCTGGGCCATCATCCTGCCCGGTGCGTTTGCGCCGTTTTCGGTGTTTTTGCTGACAAAGTTCATGCGCCGCATCCCGCAGGCGCTCATTGAATCGGCCAAGCTCGATGGCGCGGGCGAGTGGCAGATCTTCTGGAACATCTGCCTGCCGCAGTGCCGCAGCGCGCTGTATTCCATCGCCATTCTGGTGTTCATCGACTACTGGAACATGGTGGAGCAGCCGCTCATTCTGCTGCCGAACGCGGATATGCAGCCACTGTCGGTCTATCTTTCCAAAATCAACGCCGGTGAGATCGGCGTGGCGTTCGCTGTGGCGGTCATTTACATGATCCCCGGCCTGCTGCTGTTTTTGCACGGCGAGGCCTATCTGGTGGAGGGCATTGCCTATTCCGGTTCGGTGAAAGGATAAGAGGTGCAAGCTATGGAAATGAAAGTCAAACGCAGAGAATGGGTCAAGACCGCTGCCATCATCTTTTTGGCGGTGCTGCTGGTGCTGACGTTTTTCTCGAATACCATTATGAACTACTCCCTGCCGGAGGTGGCGACGCAGAGCGTTGAGTCCGGCAGCATCAACGCGAAAATTCGCGGAACCGGCACCGTAGCGGCCAACGAGTCGTATGAGGTGACGGTGGAGCAGTCGCACAAGGTCGCGAGCGTTTTGGTCAAGCAGGGGCAGCAGGTCAAGGTGGACGACGTACTCTTCCGCTTTGAGGGCGGCGAGAGCGACGAGCTGAAGGCCGCACAGGACGCGCTGGATCAGGCGGAGCAGGGCTATGAAAAGAGCCTGATCGAGGCCGGCAACGCCGCCGCGAAGGAAAACCGCGAAATTCAAAAGGCCCGCGACGCGTATAATGAGGCATTGGCGGTGTATCAGCAGTACAGCACCATGAGTGCGTCGCAGATCGCCACCAAGCTGGCAGAGGCGGAGATCAAGCTGAAGGATTTGCAGACGGAGAGTTCACAGGCGGACACGGATTATACGAATCTGAGCACGTCCACGGAATACACCGAAGCCAAAAGTAATTTGAGTTCCTTGCAGGCGAATGTGGATTCTCTCAGCGCCAAGGTGGAAGAGTATCAGGCACAGCTTGATAAGCTCCAACAGGGCGAAAATGTACAGAATCAGATCGCGCAGAAAAAAAGCGAGTTGGCTTCCGCACAAAGCGAACTGGACGCAGCTCTGAAAAACTCTACATATCAGGCACTTTCTGATCTGGCTGGCGGCAAGGATTCTTACATGAGCATCTACGTTTCCAATCACGAGCAGCTCAAAGCGCGCATTATGGAAGAAGATCTTGCTGAAACGGACACTGAGGCGCAGTCGCTTGCCGAAGAAATGACAGCAGCGTACAGCACCGC
>CAKTXB010000158.1 GCA_934630555.1 uncultured Oscillospiraceae bacterium | reverse complement strand
GTTCGCCGTCAGTGCCGCCACGCGCACGCCAAGCATGTGCGCTACATCCAGCGTCTGCCGCCCGATCGACCCCGTGGAGCCGAGGACGGAAATGCAGCGGCTCATATAACGGCCTCCAGCAGCATCACCATGCCGTACACGACCGGCGCAATGAAGAGCGTGGAGTCAAAGCGGTCCAGCACGCCGCCGTGTGTCAGGAAGATATGGCTGTAGTCCTTGATGCCGGCTTCGCGCTTGATGACGCTCATCGAAAGGTCGCCCAGCTGGCCGAAGATATTCGCGACCACGCCGATGACCGCCAGATACCACAGCGGCAGCTCCATGCTCCACGCCGCGCGCGCGACGAGCCCGAGAATGACCATGCCCAGCGCGCTGCCGACCGGGCCGCCGATGCCGCCCGCCCACGTTTTTTTCGGACTGACGCGCGGCGCCATCTTTTTGCCGCCGAAGAGCATCCCGGCGAACATCGAAAACGAGTCGCCAATGAACGCCACCACGAACGGCATCAGCACGAATACGGGGCTTATATTGCGCAGCAGCGCGATGCAGCCGTACATTGCCGGAAACACGAACGCTCCGACGATGCACACCGCCAGCGAGCCGAACGGCATGGCGTTTTCCAGCCCGTGCGTGCCGACCGTGACCGAAAACAGCACGACCACATACAAAAACGCAAAGGCGGCGTACAGATACGGCGCGTAGTCCGGCGCGGAATACTCCGCCGGGCGCGGCTGCCGCGCGCAGAGCAGCACCGTCAGCGCTGCCGTCAGGATCGTCAGCACATACACGAAGATCGGCACATTTTTCCCCGCCGTGTGCAGCAGCTCATACGCCGCCGCGCCCGCGATGGCTGCGGCAAGAATGGCCGTGGCAGCAGGCGGCAGCGCCAGCAGCACGACCAGCAGCAGCGGCACGCCGATGGCTGCTACGAGAAGTCTTTGTTTCATTTTTTCACGCCTCCAAATCGGCGGTCACGCTTTTGATAGGCCGCGACCGCGCGGTCGAGCTCTTTTTCGTCAAAATCCGGCCAGAGCACATCCGTAAAATAAAACTCGCTGTAGGCCGACTGCCACGGCAGGAAATTGCTGATCCGTTCCTCACCCGACGGGCGGATGACCAGCTCCGGGTCCGGGATGCCCGCTGTGTCAAGATAGTTGGAAAATGTCGCTTCGGTCAGGGCTTCCGGCGACTGTTTTCCGGCGGCGCAGTCAGCGGCAAAGCGCCGCGCGGCGCGCACGATCTCATCGCGCCCGCCGTAGTTGATGCACACATTTGCCTGAAAGCCCTGATAGTGTGTGGAAATTTCATCCGTCCGCTCGATGAGTGTGCGCAGCGCCGGGCTGATGCGTGTCAAGTCTCCCAAGATCTTGAGCCGGATATGATCCTGCTCCATTTCGTCGATGGCTTCCTTCAGATAGGTCTCAAACAGCCCCATGATGGTGCCGACCTCCTCAGAAGAACGCTTCCAGTTTTCTGTGGAAAACGCATACACCGTGAGGTATTCCACGCCGATGGAGCGGCAGTAGGTCGCAATTTTCCGAAACGTTTCCGCACCGGCCGCGTGGCCTGCCGTGCGCGGGAGGCCGCGCCTTTGTGCCCAGCGGCCGTTGCCGTCCATGATGATGGCGATGTGCCGCGGCGGCGTCATCGCTGTCTGCTGCTTTTTGAATAATCCTGCCATAAGTGCCGTCCTTCATGCCAAAAGCCGCCGGTCGGCGGCTTTTGCGGTCCTGTTTCTGCAAAACATAGTTCGCAGTTTAGATCTCCATCAGTTCCTTGTCCTTCTTGGCGCACATTTCGTCGATGCGCTTTGTGAACTTGTCCGTGAGGTCCTGAATGTCCTTTTCGGCGTTCTTCTGGTCGTCCTCGGTCAGCTCACCCTTCTTCTGGGCCTTTTTAACATAGTCCACGGCGTCGCGGCGGACGTTGCGCACGGCGACCTTGGCCTCTTCGCCGTATTTTTTGACCTGTTTGGTCAGTTCCTTACGGCGCTCCTCCGTCAGCTGCGGAAATACAAGGCGGATGACGCGGCCGTCGTTCTGCGGATTGATACCGAGGTCCGAGGTCTGGATGGCCTTTTCAATTTTCTTGAGCAGCGCACCATCCCACGGCTGGATCATCAGCGTGCGGGCATCGGGCGAGGACACCGTGCCGACCTGGTTGATGGGCGTATCCACGCCGTAATACTCCACGGTGATGCGGTCAAGCACCTGCGCGTTGGCACGGCCCGCGCGCACCGCGCCGAAGTCCGCTGCGAGCACCTCGAGCGTTTTTTCCATTTTGCGTTCAAATTCCTTCAGATCTGCCATGGATTGGTTCCTCCTTCAGCTCTAATTTTCTCTTATTCTTTGACGATCGTTCCGATCTTTTCGCCCATGACGACCCGCAGGATGTTTTCCGGGTCTTTCAGCGCAAAGACCTGCACAGGGATATGATTGTCCATAGAAAGGGATGTTGCCGTTGTATCCATCACGGCCAGGTGCTTTGCGAGCACCTCGTCGTAGGTGATCTCATCATAGCGCACAGCCGCCGGGTCTTTGGCCGGGTCGGCCGAATACACACCATCAATGTTCTTGGCGAGCAGGATGGCGTCGGCTTCAATTTCTGCCGCGCGCAGTACGGCGCCGGTATCCGTGGAAAAATAGGGGTTGCCCGTGCCGCAGCCGAAGATGACCACGCGGCCCTTTTCCAGATGGCGGATGGCCTTGCTGCGGATGTAGGGCTCGGCGATCTTGTTCATTTCAATGGCCGTCTGCACCCGCACAGCCACGCCGCGCTGCTCCAAACAGTCAGCAACTGCCAGAGCGTTGATGACCGTGGCCAGCATACCCATATGGTCGGCGCGCGTGCGCTCCATTTTGCCGCCGCCGTCTTTTGCGCCGCGCCAGAAGTTGCCGCCGCCGACCACAATGCCGACCTGCACGCCCAGCGCCACACATTTCTTCACCACATCGCACACACCGCCGATGACGTCAAAATTCAGCCCCCGATGGGCGTCACCCGCCAGAGCCTCGCCGCTGATCTTCAGCAGCACGCGTTTATATTTCGGTTCTTCCATGAGAAGTGTTCTCCTTCTGGTTTGATTCTTTTGTATTCTATAATATTTTTGCCCGCTTGAAAAGGGGCAATTTATACACTGCTGCAATGTTTTCACATTTTTTACAAAATCCCGTCTTTCTCATTGCGAAACAGGCCGGAATCGTATATAATGAGGATTCATAAAATAATCACGCGGGAGGAGTTCCCATGGAGGAAGCACGTAAAATTCCGGAAACGAAAAATTTTATCGACGTTTTCGTCGAGCAGGACATTGCACCCGGCGGCCGCTTTGCCGGTCAAACGGTACACACCCGTTTCCCGCCTGAGCCGAACGGCTATCTGCACATCGGCCACTGCAAGGCGCTGACCATTGACTTCGGCACGGCGGAAAAGTTCGGCGGCCTGTGCAATCTGCGTATGGACGACACGAACCCCACAAAGGAAGACACCGAGTATGTGGACGCCATCCAGCAGGACATCCACTGGCTGGGCTTTGACTGGGGCGACCGTTTCTTCTATGGCTCCGACTATTTTGAAAAGGACTATGCGTTTGCTGTGGAGCTCATCAAAAGGGGGCTGGCTTACGTTTGTGACCTGACGCCGGAGCAGGCGCGCGAATATCGCGGCGACATTGGCAAGCCTGCTATTTCGCCGTACCGCGACCGTCCGATCGAAGAGAGCCTTGACCTGTTTGAGCGCATGAAGAACGGCGAATTCCCCGAGGGCAGCAGAACGCTGCGCGCCAAGATCGACCTTGCCTCCGGCAATTTCAATATGCGCGATCCGGTCCTCTACCGCATTCGCTATATGCACCATCACCGGCAGGGCGACAAGTGGTGCATCTATCCCATGTACGACTTTGCGCACCCCATTCAGGATGCGCTGGAGGGCATTACGCACTCGCTGTGTTCGCTGGAATTTGAGGCGCACCGGCCGCTGTACGACTGGGTCGTGAACAACGTGTCCGTGCCGTGCAAGCCGCGTCAGATCGAATTTGCGCGTCTTGGCATTGACCACACCGTCATGTCCAAGCGCAAGCTGCGCCAGCTTGTGGAGCAGAATTATGTTTCCGGCTGGGATGATCCGCGGATGCCCACGCTCTGCGGCCTGCGCCGCCGCGGCTACACCAGCCGTTCCATCCGCGATTTCTGTGAACGCATCGGCGTGGCTAAGGCCGCCAACACCGTGGAATACGCGCTGCTGGAGCACTGCCTGCGCGAGGATCTCAACGACAACGCCGAGCGCACCATGGCCGTGCTGCGGCCGGTAAAGCTCGTCATTACAAACTATCCGGAGGGGCAGTCGGAAACGTTCACTGTGGAAAACAATCCCGTTCATCCCGAGCAGGGCACGCACGAGATCACGTTCTCACGCGAGGTCTGGATCGAGGCGGAAGATTTTCTGGAAACGCCCATTCCCAAGTATAAGCGCCTGTATCCGAACGGCCCGGAGTGCCGGCTGAAGGGTGCATATCTCATCACCTGCACCGGCTGCAAAAAGGACCCCGACGGTTCGATCGCCGAGGTCTACGC
>CAKTXB010000157.1 GCA_934630555.1 uncultured Oscillospiraceae bacterium | reverse complement strand
ATATCTTTGTTGCCGTGGCTGGCCCGGTCAGCCCAGAACAGCAGCCCGCCGGTCACAAGCAGCGCAAAACCGATGAAAAATGTGTTGGAATACAGGCTTTCTGCCGCATCCTGAAACAGCAGCACCAGAAGCAGCGGCAGCGTGCCGAGAACGGCAAATGCCAGCATCCGCTTTTGCAGCCGGTCGGGGCGTTCACCGCGCTTGCGGTGTGCCAGATGCAGTGTGCAGAACGCTTCATGGCACAGCGCGCGCACATCCGGCCAGAAGGCCAAGATCACCGCTGCCAGCGTGCCCAGATGCAACAGCACGTCAAACAGCACCTGCTCCTCGGGAATGCCGATGCGCAGGAAATTCTGCAAGATAGCCAAATGGCCCGAGCTTGAGATCGGGAAAAACTCCGCCAGACCCTGCACCAGGCCCAGCAGTGCGGCGCTCCAATAGGTCATGAACGCTCCTCCAATCTGTCAAATATCCGCGCGCAGCACGGATACGAAACTATATTATCACAGATCGAAGAATATTTCCATCCTTTTTAGTCCGCTGTGTCTTTTTCTTTCTTACGGTGCACACGGGCGATCTGGCGGTGCAAACACGCAAATGCGTCTGACAAACTGCCGATCTCGTCCATCAGGCCGCTGTCCACGGCCTCGCGGCCATAGACGACCGTGCCGACATCTGTTGCAATTTCGTCCGTGGCCATCATATAGCGCAGGAACTCTTCGCGCGAAATGCGGGAATTCTTCGTGACAAAATCGACGATCTGCTCCTGAATGCGGTTAAAATACTGATACGTCTGCGGCGCGCCGACCACGAGCCCTGTCATGCGCACAGGGTGCACTGTCATGCTGGCCGTGGGTACGATCATGCTGCGCTTGGCCGAAACGGCCAGCGGGATGCCGATGGAATGTCCGCCGCCCAGCACCAGCGACACTGTCGGCTTTTTCATGCCTGCGATCAGCTCGGCAATGGCAAGCCCCGCCTCCACATCCCCGCCCACGGTGTTGAGCAGGAGCAGCAGTCCGTCGATGTCCTCGCTCTCCTCCACAGCAGCCAAAAGCGGGATGACGTGCTCATATTTTGTAGTCTTTACATTGTCCGGCAGCAGCTGGTGTCCTTCGATCTGGCCGACAATGGTCAGCGTGTAGATCGTGCCGCGGCTCGTCCTAGTCGTGGATGCGCCAAGGTCGACGATCTGCTGGGTCTGGTCCTGTTTTTTGGATTCTGACATGATACTTCCTCCCGGTCGAAATTCAGAAATAGTATCTGCAAAACAAGAAAAAACATCCGCAATGCTCATGCGCAAAGCGAATGTTTTTTCACAGACCGTCTTTGTTTTATGCGTTATGCTTCATCATCCGGGCGCCAACCCTTGCAGACATCCACCCACTGCGTATAGCCGGAATACCGCTCCAGCTCCGGGATGGTGAGTTCAATGGCGCTGTTGCTGCTGCCGCAGGCGGGAAACACCGTTTGGAACCGCTTGAGTGATTCATCCAGATACACGCGCACGCCGTCGTTGACCGCAAATGGGCATACGCCGCCCACAGCGTGACCAATATACTGCGGCACGTCGTCGTGCGCCAGCATTTTGGCTTTCTGGCCGAACTGCGCCTTATAGCGCTTGTTATCCACGCGCGCGTCGCCGGCGGCTACAATGAGGATGCAGTCCTCCCCCATCAGAAACGACAGCGTTTTTGCAATGCGCGCGCCCTCCACGCCCAGCGCCTGCGCAGCCAGATCGACTGTGGCGCTGGAAACGTCAAATTCCTGAATTTTATCCGCAATTCCGAGTGTCTGAAAATAGGCCCGGACCCGTTTGATCGACATTACTTTGCCCTCCTGTGCCGAGATCTGTAGTATTATAGCAGATCTCGCCGCCGCTTGCAAGTTGCGCGCATATCTGCTATAATACGCCGTAAGGAAGTGACCCTCTATGCAAAAGACAAATGCCATGCGCCTGCTCACGCAGGCCAAAATTTCATTCCGTACGGCGGAATATGCCTATGACGAAAACGACCTGAACGGGATGCACGCCGCCGAAGGCGTTGGAATGCCGCCGGAGCAGGTATTCAAAACGCTGGTCGCGCACGGCGACAAGCACGGGTTCTGTGTGTTCTGTATTCCCGTGTGCCGGGAGCTGGACCTTAAAAAGGCTGCGGCGGCCGCACAGGAGAAAAAGGTCGAGCTCATCCCCGTCAAGCAGCTGCTGCCGACGACCGGCTATATTCGCGGCGGATGCAGTCCCATTGGCATGAAGAAGAAATTCCCGACCTATATTGACGAAAGTGCCGCCAGACAGGCGGAGCTTGCCGTATCGGCGGGCGCACGCGGCGGCCAGCTCATTCTGGCGCCGCAGGATCTTGTCCATTACACGCAGGCTACGCTCTGCGCGCTGGTATAAAACAGAGGAGAATCATCATGCACTACGAATATAAAACACGCGGTACGTGTTCGAGCAAAATCGACTTTGACATTGAGGACGGCATCATCACAAGCCTTGCCTACACCGGCGGCTGCAATGGCAATTTGCAGGGCATCAGCAAACTGGCCGTTGGAATGCCGGCGGAGGTGCTCATGGAAAAGCTGCGCGGCATTCGCTGCGGGATGAAAGAAACATCCTGCCCCGATCAGCTGGCCCGCGCGCTGGAACAGGCTCTGAAAAAAGAAACCGCATAAATATTCACCCCGCAGCCAAGTGGCTGCGGGGTCCTTTTTCGTTTGCCGCCTGCATTCGCCGGAGATACAGCATTGACATTTCAGATTTCGTTTCCTATAATTATGTTCAGAATTGTGCGGATTTTGTTTAAAACCGTGTACCAGGAGGGTGACAAATTGAAAACAAGTACCATGAAAGATGTCGCCCAGATGGCGGGCGTATCCGTGACCACAGTCTCCCATGTCATCAACCAGTCGCGCGTAGTCAACCGGGATACGCAGGAAAAAGTGATGAATGCCATTGCGGCACTGCACTACAAGCCCAACACACTGGCGCGGGATCTGCGCAAAAAATCGACGAAAACCATTGCGCTGATCATCTCCGACCTGGACAATGAATATTTTACGCAGATCGTGCGCGTGTTTGAAAAAACAGCCATGGCGTTTGGCTACAACTGTATTCTCTGCAACACCGACGAGGACCCTGACAAGGAGCGGCTGTATCTCAACGTCTTTGTGCAAAAGCAGATCGATGGTCTGATCCTGGTGCCAACGTGCCAGAACGCCGAGCTCATTGCACAGTTTGTTGCCTCCGGCCTGCCGTTTGTGATGGTGGATCGCTGTGTGCCAGGTATCAACGCGCCGTATGTCGGTATCGACAACTATCACGCGGCATTTCAGACTGTATGTGCGCTGACGGCCATAGGCTGCAGGCGTATTGATTTTTTCTGCTCCGACCCATGCCTTTCGGCCATTCAGGAGCGCATTGCCGCCTATCGTGACGCCATGCACGTCTATGCACAGGATGTGCAGGACGGCGATATTTGCTACATCACCGGCAACACGCGTGATGAGATCGTATCGCAGCTGGAGGCATATTACGCAAGCCGCCCCCTGCCGGACGCCATCTTTGTGGCCGGCAACAAGCCCCTTTTAAGCGTGTTTTCCTTCTTCCATAAAAAAGGCATCCGCTGCCCGGAGGACGTGCGCCTCATCGGCTTTGGCAGCTCCCGCTGGGCGGCAGAATTCCAGCCCGGCATCTCCCTCTGCTGCCCTGATGTGCAGCAGATCGGCAGCGCCGCCATCAATCTGCTCATGGAATGGATCCTGGCACTGGAAGAAGATCGCCCGATACCAGCGCCCGTCACGAAACTCACGCAGGCTATCATTGAGTTCCGCGCGTCGTTTGGTTCGCCGGAGGAGATCAGTCGGGCCCGTGCCGCGGCCGCGGCATGTATCCGCACAGAGAAATGACCTCAAATGTAAATAAATGCAGCACCCCGGATGGCTGTTTTGCAGTTTTCCGGGGTGCTGTTTTATTCTGCGCCGCCCGTGCGCCGCATTTTTTGACAGACGAACGCAGGTGTATTTTTTTGCTCCTTTCCGCTGCCAAGGCTGTTTTTCTCGTGTAACTTTTACAAAATTCCAACGCTCAAAACTACGAAATTCACAAAAAAGCACGGAGGCTGTGAAAAAAGATTGACAACCTCGCAGCCAAGTCCTATTATATGGGCAAACGATTGCGCAATCGTTCACGTCAAAATCTGTTCGGCAGATTGCTGCATAGCACAGACAAAGCCGCTCAAAAAACTGGCCATTTCGTCAGAGCTTTTGAAGCGAACAGCAAACAAGAACGGGGTGTTTTTTCAAAAACAAAAATCAGCATCGCAAGAAAATCTCAGGACTTTAAAAGGGAGTTTTTGTTATGGACACAAAGCTTATGATGAAATTCTACGAAACGATGGTCAAGATCCGGAAGTTCGAGCTGAAGGCCAACGAGCTGTTTCTGGCCAACAGGCTGCCCGGCTTCCTGCATCTGTACCCCGGTGAGGAAGCCATTGCGACCGGTGTGTGCTCGGCTCTGCGCACAACGGTCTACATAACCAGCACGCACCGCGGCCACGGCCACCTGATCGCCAAGGGCGGTGACATCACCAAGATGTTTGCAGAGCTGTATG
>CAKTXB010000156.1 GCA_934630555.1 uncultured Oscillospiraceae bacterium | reverse complement strand
CTGACACGCTTGGTCCGGCGGGAGGGATCCCCGCCGGACCTTTTTCAGTGCATGGCGCGGCCGGACCGGCTGGTGGCCAGATCGCCGCTTGTGCCGGTGTCAGATCCATCCGGCAGCAAGGTAGCGTCATAGCTGGGCACACCGCGCGCTGCGCCGTATTCGGGCAGCGGGCGGCCGGCGGCGTCATAGCCGGGCATATTGCGGTTCGTGCCGTTGACATAGCCGTCACGGGTAGTGGATACGTTGCCGTAGCCCCACGGGTCGGCGGTGGCTGTGCCGGCAGCGCTGCACGCACTGAGCACACTGAGCAGAAGCAGCATGGCCAGGGTCAGAAGCATGATTCGTTTCATGGCGATCCCTCCAAATTTTTGATGCTCTTTACAGGCCGCGCGCGGCGGCTTGTTTACAGGTAGTATCCGCAGCTTTCGCGGCGCTATGCGAAAAATCGCTGGAAAATGCTGCGCTTTTGACAAAAAGCGCGTGGGCGGCTTGATTATTCCAAAGGTGATTTGTATAATGGATGACAGGATCAAACTAGGGTAAAGGAGTTGCCTCATGAAAAAGCTAACAGTGAAAAAAGGCACGCAGTGTATGGCGTGCCTGGAATGTGTGCGTGCTTGCTCGCTTGCATTTTACAAGGAGTTCCACCCGGATAAGGCGTGCCTGAAGATCATCGAGCGGAACGGTGCGGTGAAGCCCATGGTGTGCGTGCAGTGCGGCAAGTGCGCCGAAGCGTGCCCGAACGGCGCGATCACGCAGAACCCGAAGGGCGTGTACATGGTGAACAAGAAGCTGTGCACCGGCTGCGGCCAGTGTGTGACGGCGTGCCCGTTCGGTGTGATGGTGAAGGCGGAGGGCTCGGATTTTGCCTCAAAGTGCATCGCCTGCGGCCTGTGCGCCAAAAACTGCCCGATGGAAGTTCTGGAAGTCGTGGAAAAGTAAACTGCAAAAAACAGCGCCCCGGCCTTTGTGTGCGGCCGGGGCGTTTGACGTTTTTGGGGCAGAAATTTTGCTGCATGGAACATTTTACGCGCTGGAAGGAATGGAACGGTCTGTGGGTTTGCACTGCAGGGCGCGGTGTGATATGATAGGCAAAATCAAGAACTGGAGGAATGGGGCATGGAACGGCATGACGAGGCGGCGCGGAAGCTGTTTTTGGAAGGATGCAGCTGCGCACAGGCGGTGCTGGCGGCATTTGCACCGGAGGTCGGACTTTCACAGGAGCAGGCACTGCGGCTGGCGTCATCATTTGGCGGCGGGATGGGCGGTCTGCGCGAAACGTGCGGCGCGGTGAGCGGGATGCTGCTGGCTGTGGGGCTGCTGTATGGCTATGACGATGTGGAAAACCTGGCGCTGAAGCGCGCACACTATGCACGGGTGCGGCTGCTGGCGGAGCGGTTCCGGGAAGAAAACGGGTCCATCCTCTGCCGGGAGCTGCTGGCGGGCGCCGGACAGGCGGCGGGAGAAGAGCCGTCTGCGCGGACTGCGGCGTATTACAAAAAACGCCCGTGCGCGGAGCTGGTGGCCTGTGCAGCGAGGCTTTTGGAGGATCATATGGCGGAGCATCCGCCGGTTTTAAAGGGATTTTGCGGATGAAACGAATTACAGCAGGAATTTTGGCACACGTGGATGCAGGCAAAACAACGCTCTGTGAGGCTATGCTCTATCAGACGGGCGCGATCCGCACACTGGGGCGGGTCGATCACAAGAGCACGTTTTTGGACACGCAGGCGTTGGAACGCGAGCGCGGCATCACCATCTTTTCCAAGCAGGCCATTTTACCGGTGGGCGACACGGAGGTGGTGCTGCTGGACACACCGGGGCACGTGGATTTTTCGGCGGAGATGGAGCGGACGCTGCAGGTCCTGGACTATGCGGTGCTGCTGATCAGCGGCACGGACGGCGTGCAGGGGCACACACGGACGCTGTGGCAGCTGCTGCGGCGCTACCAGATCCCGACCATCCTGTTTGTGAACAAGATGGACCTGCCGACGGCGGGGCGTGCGGATATTCTGGCGCAGCTGCGCGCGGCGTTTGGCGCGGGGTGTGTGGACTTTTCACAGGACACAGCGGCGCGCAATGAGGAGCTGGCCGTGCTGGACGACGCGCTGACGGAGCGGTATTTACAGACGGGCCGACTGGAAAACGCGGACATTGCGGAACTGATCGCGTCACGGCGGGCGTTTGCGTGCTATTTTGGTTCGGCGCTGAAGCTGGACGGCGTGGACGCGTTTTTGCACGGGCTGGACGCGTATACCCGGCAGCCGGTGCGGCCGGAGTCGTTTGGCGCGCGGGTGTTTAAGATCTCGCGCGATGAAAAGGGCGCGCGGCTGACGCATATGAAGATCACGGGCGGCAGTCTGCGGGTGAAAACGCTGCTGCATGGGCCGGACTGGGAAGAAAAGTGCGACCAGCTGCGCATTTATTCTGGTGAAAAATATCAGCTGGCGGAAGCGGTGCAGGCCGGGATGGTCTGCGCGGTGACGGGGCTTTCACATACGCTGCCCGGCGATGGGCTGGGATTTGAAGCGGGGCGTGCGGAGGCTGTTTTGCAGCCGGTGCTGGAATATCGCGTGCTGCCGCAGGACAAAACGGACCTGCAGCAAGTGTACCTCCGCCTGCGCCAGCTTCAGGAGGAGGACCCGCAGCTGCATCTGAGCTGGGAGGCCGCGACGCGCGAGGTGCGCGTGGGGCTGATGGGCGAGGTGCAGATGGAAATTCTGCGGCGCGTTATTCGCGAACGCTTTGACATGGACGTGGCGTTTGACGAAGGGCACATTGTGTATTTGGAAACCATCGCTGCGCCGGTGGAGGGCGTGGGGCACTATGAGCCGCTGCGGCACTATGCTGAAGTGCATTTGCTGCTGGAGCCCGGCGAACGCGGGAGCGGCTTACAGTTTGACACGATGTGCAGCGAAGATGCGCTGTCGCGCAACTGGCAGCGGCTCATTTTGACACATTTGATGGAAAAGCAGCACCGCGGCGTGCTGGTGGGCGCGCCGCTGACGGACGTGCGCATCACGCTGCTTTCGGGCCGGGCGCACCAGAAGCACACGGAGGGCGGCGATTTCCGGCAGGCGACGTATCGCGCTGTGCGGCAGGGGCTGCGCAAGGCCGAAAGCGTGCTGCTGGAGCCGTGGTATGACTTCCGGCTGGAGCTGCCGCAGACGGCGGCGGGGCGGGCTATGACGGACCTTGACCGCATGGGCGGCGAGTTTATGCCGCCGGAAACGGCGGGCGAAGCGGCCGTGCTGACCGGCAGCGGGCCGGTCGCGCAGCTGCGCGGCTATGCGCGCGAGGTGGCGGCCTATACGCATGGGCTGGGGCGGCTGACACTGTCGGCGGGCGGCTACCGCCCGTGTCCGCAGCAGGCGGCGGTCGTGGCCGCAAGCGGCTATGACCCGGAGCGCGATTTGGAAAACCCGACGGGTTCCGTGTTCTGCGAGCACGGTGCGGGATTTGAGGTGCGCTGGGATGCAGTGGACGCGCACGCGCATCTGCCGCTGTGGCTGGCGGAAAAGCCGCAGGAGGATGCGCCGCAGACCGTCACGCGCGGCGGCGCGGCGGCCGGTAC
Organism: uncultured Oscillospiraceae bacterium; assembly: GCA_934630555.1. Classification (GTDB taxonomy): domain Bacteria; phylum Bacillota; class Clostridia; order Oscillospirales; family Oscillospiraceae; genus CAG-170. The sequence continues at coordinate 1,062 of CAKTXB010000156.1, read as the reverse complement.
GGCAGGGCTGGACCGGGAACTGCAGGCTATTTTTGAGCGGACATACGGCGCCATCCGCCGCCGCGACTGGCTGCCGACGCAGCAGCTGCGCGCGGAGGACAAGCAGCAGCTGCTTGCGCAGGTCGGGCCGGCAGAGGAATTTGTGCTGGTGGACGGGTACAACATCTTGTTTGCATGGAACGAGCTGAAGGACATTGCGCGCGACAATCTGAACGCAGCGCGGCACATTCTGATGAACCTGCTGTGCAACTATCAGGCGTATCGCGGGTGCGCGCTGATTTTGGTGTTTGACGCGTACAAGGTGCCGCAGGGGCTGGGGAGCGTGGAAAAATACCACAATATCCACATTGTGTATACGAAGGAGGCCGAAACAGCGGATCAGTATATTGAGCGCGTGACGTATGCGCTGGCGGGCCGGCGGCGGGTGCGTGTGGCGACATCGGACAATCTGGAGCAGCTCATCATTCTGGGCCATGGCGCGGAGCGTGTTTCGGCGCAGAGCTTTTATGAGGAAGTGTGCGCGGTGCGGGAGCAGATCGCGCAGATCGTGCAGGAAAACAATCGAAAAAATGCAGAATAAAGCGCAGCTTACGCAGAGGAACTGATGTTGAACAGGCAGGAAGTTTGTGATCTTTTAAAGAAACAGGGCGTGTGGTTCGAGGTGCAGGAGCACGCGGCGGTGTATAACATGGCGGAGATGGCGCAGATCCCGGTGCCGTACCCTGAGGCGGAAGCAAAGAATCTGTTTGTGCGCGACGACAAGAAGCAGCATTTCTATCTCATCACCGTGAAGGCGGAAAAGCGAGTGGATCTCAAGCAGCTGCGGCGCAGTCAGCAGACGCGGCAGCTGAGCCTGGCACCGCCGGAGGAGCTGCTGCGCGTGCTGGGGCTGACGCCCGGGTCCGTGACACCGGCGTCACTGCTGGACGGCCATGCGCAGGATGTGGAACTGTTTTTGGATGAAGAGCTGCTGAAGGGCCGCGGGCTGATCGGCATTCATCCGAATGACAACACGGCTACGGTTTGGATGAAAACGGCCGATTTGAAGCGGCTGGTGGAGGC
>CAKTXB010000155.1 GCA_934630555.1 uncultured Oscillospiraceae bacterium | reverse complement strand
GTATACAGCTTCGTGCTGCTGCCAGAGTGCGGAAGCCTGTTCTACGGCGTCAAGCGCTGCGCTAAAATCATCACGGCTTGCCTGCACGCGTGCAAGGCGCAGCGCGTCGAGTGCTGGAGCGGCGGTCTGACGGATATAACTGGCCGACCAGATACAAAACGCCAGACACACGGCCAGAATGAGCAGAGCAATGCAAAGATGTTTCATGGCTGCGCCTCCTTTTGCATGGCAAGATAAAGCCTGCCGGTCTTATCGCATGTGAGCAGCAGCACGTCGGGAATGCGGCAGTTGTAGTTTGCCAGCGTCTGTTCGACCCAGCTGCGTGTTTTACCGATGGCCTGCAAATTATCATGCAGCAGCTGACCATGGCTCACGACGGTGACCGGCAGCGCAAGCGGGCTTGCCTGCACGCCGGCGTCTTTGGCACTGGCCGGGGCGTGTTTTGGATAGGGCAGGACGCTGACGCTGCCATTCGTTTCCAGAATGGCGTATTGGACGGTAGCGATGTCTACGATGCCCTGCAGGCGCAGCTGTTCGGTGAGCTCGTCGGCGTTGATGCGTGTTTTTTGCATATTCTGTGACAGCAGTTTGCCGTTTTGTATCAAAATGACCGGCTTGCCGCAGAAAAAACGCCGAAAGGGAATGCTGTGATAGATGAGGACAGACAAAATGAGCTCAATGGCCAGCACAATAAAGATGGGGATGAGGCCGGAAAACAATGGGATAGCCTGGTCCTGCATGGGCACGGAGGCAAGGTCAGCGATGAGCATGGTCACAACGAACTCCGCCGGCTCCATCTGCCCGACCTGACGTTTGCCCATAAGGCGGATGGCGAGAATGAGCGCCAGATAGAGGATGATGGCGCGAAAGAATACGATGAGCATGGCGACGCCTCCTGTTTGTGCTTTGTCCAAAGTAGCATTTGCCGACGCATTTAAAATATACCGGGGTACAGCAAAAAGTCTGCCGAAGGAAAGAATGGGGCTGTTCTTTTGGAGGAAAGTGTGGTACAATACCATAAACTATGCGCAAAAGAGGGAAAATATGGACGAATATCGCAGTACGGAGCAGCTGGCGCATGAAAGCCATGCGGCACAGCAGGAGGAGCAGTCACACTACACCACGCGGCCAAAGAGTCAGATCGTTCTGGCATGGATCTTGGCAGCGGTGGTCTTGTTTGCGTTTCTCGGCACGTGCTACTGGCTGATGTTCGGCAAGTTCTGATATGGTGATCCTTGGAATCGACCCCGGATATGCCACCACGGGCTTTGGCGTGCTGGAGCAGGTACGCGGCACGATCCGGCTGCTGAACTATGGCACCATCACCACACCGGCGGGGGTGGATTTTTCCCGGCGGCTGGTGATGCTGTATGACGACATGAACGAGCTGCTGCAGACGGTGAAGCCGGACGCGGTGGCGGTGGAAGAACTGTTTTTTGGACACAACGTGACGACGGGCATTGGCGTGTCGCACGGGCGGGGCGTGATCTTGCTGGCTGTTGCGCAGTTTGGCGCACCGCTGTTTGAATACACGCCCAACCAGGTGAAGCAGGCTGTGGTTGGTTATGGCAGCGCCGAGAAACGGCAGGTCATGGATATGACGCGGCGGCTGCTGAAAATGGAAAAGATGGCACGGCCCGATGACGCAGCGGATGCCATTGCCATTGCACTGTGCCATGCACGCAGCGCTACATCGCTGCTGGCGCGCGACGGCCTGTAACGGAGGAAGGGCAATGTTTTATTATCTGGATGGCACGATCACGCACATGGAGCAAAATCTGGCCGTGGTGGACTGCGGCGGCGTGGGGTATGCCTGCAACACTACAAGCTATACCCTGTCCAGCCTGCGCGCCGGCGCACGGGCAAAGCTGTATACCTACTGCAACATCCGGGAGGATGCGTTTGATATTTTTGGCTTTTCCACAAAGGATGAGCGCGACTGTTTTACAAACCTCATCAGCGTATCCGGCGTTGGGCCGAAGGCGGCGCTGGCCATTTTGTCCATTGTGTCACCGGATCAGTTCTGGCTGGCTGTGATGACGCAGGATGAAAAAACACTGACCCGCGCGGCTGGCGTGGGCAAAAAGATGGCGCAGCGTATCATTATGGAGCTGAAGGATAAGGCCGGCAGTCTGGATATGACGGATGGCGTGGAACTGCCCGGCGTGCCGGTATCGCACGGCAGCGCCATGGCAGAGGCCATGGCTGCCCTGACGAGCTTGGGCTATTCGCAGTCGGAGGCGGGAGCGGCTTTAAAGGGGCTGGATGCTGAGGTCCTGTCAGCAGAAGAACTGGTGCGCCGCGCGCTGCGCGCCATGGTCACGCAGTAAGGAGGCGCGTGCATGAGTCTGGATTTTTCACAGGAATATGAAGCGCCGCTCGTTACAACGAGCCTGACATCGCTGGACGACGGCGAGGTCAGTCTGCGCCCGAAAACGCTGGCGGACTACACCGGGCAGGAAAAGGCCAAGGGAAATCTGGCTGTGTATATCGAGGCGGCACGGCGGCGCTCAGAATCGCTGGACCACGTGCTGCTCTATGGCCCCCCGGGCCTTGGCAAGACGACACTGGCGGGGGTCATTGCAAACGAGATGGGCGTGAACATCCGCGTCACATCCGGGCCAGCCATTGAAAAGGCGGGCGATCTGGCGGCACTGCTGACGAATCTTGCACCGGGAGATATTCTGTTTATTGACGAGATCCACCGTATGAGCCGCGCCGTGGAGGAGATCTTGTATCCGGCCATGGAGGATTTTGCCATTGACATTATCATTGGCAAAGGGCCGTCGGCCAACTCCATCCGGCTCGATCTGCCAAAGTTTACGCTCATTGGCGCCACAACGCGCGCCGGACAGCTTTCCAGCCCGCTTCGTGACCGATTTGGCGTGCAGCTGCGGCTGGAGCTGTATACAACGGAAGAGCTTTCGCGCATTGTGACGCGCTCGGCGGCGCTGCTGGGCATCGAGATCGCACCGGAGGGTGCGGCGGAGATTGCGGCGCGCTCACGCGGCACGCCGCGCATCGCGAACCGCCTGCTGCGGCGCGTACGCGATTTTGCGGAAGTTTATAATGACGGTGTCATCACAAAGGATGCGGCGGATCATGCGCTGGGGCGTCTGGAGGTCGACCATTTGGGTTTGGATGTCATTGACCGGCGGATGCTGGAATCCATTATCCGGCACTACGGCGGCGGACCGGTGGGCCTGGAAACGCTGGCCGCGACGATTGGCGAAGAGGCCGTGACACTGGAGGATGTTTATGAGCCGTATCTCATGCAGATCGGTTTTCTGACCCGGACGCCGCGCGGCCGGTGTGTGACGCAGCTGGCATATGACCATCTGCACATCGTACCGCCGCAAAAACAGGCACAGCCGGAGCAAATGCAGTTTGGAGAGTAATATTTATGGGCAAATTATTTGGAACGGACGGCATCCGCGCCGTGGCAAATGAAGGTTTGGACGCGCCGCTTGGCTATCGCGTCGGGCAGGCAGCGGCCATCTCGCTGACGCACGGCGCCAAGGGCAAGCCGACGGTCGTCATTGGCAAGGACACGCGCATTTCTTCGGATATGCTGGAAGCGGCGCTCATTGCGGGACTGACATCCTGCGGGTGCAACGTGGTGCAGCTTGGCGTTATTCCGACGCCGGCGGTGGCATTTTTGACGTGCCGGCTGCACGCCGACGCGGGCGTGGTCATTTCGGCCTCGCACAATCCGTTTGAGCACAATGGCATCAAGATGTTCTCCCGCGCGGGCTTTAAGCTCAGCGACGAGCTGGAAGCGGAGATGGAAGCGCTTATCCTGCAGCAGGAGCCGCTTCCGGTCGTGACCGGCGCGGCGCTGGGGCAGGTACGCGACGGGCGCGAGGCGGTAGAGATCTATCTCGACCATCTGGAACACACCATCCGCCCGCTGGGGCGCAGGCGCGTGCTCATCGACTGTGCCAACGGCGCGGCCAGCGCCACGGCGAGTCGGCTGTTCACACGGTTCGATTTGGATGTGGACTTTATCAACGACCAGCCGGACGGCGTGAATATCAATAACGGCTGCGGCTCGACGCATTTGGAAATGCTGGCGGAAAAGGTCGTGGCAGGGAAATATGACCTGGGCATTGCGTTTGACGGCGACGCCGACCGCTGCCTGTGCGTGGACGAAACGGGCGAAACGATCGACGGCGATCAAATTATGGCGATCTGCGCTGCGGCGCTTGTGCAGCAGGAAAAGCTGGTGGGCGATGGTTTTGTGGCGACAGTCATGTCCAACATCGGTTTACATAAGTTTTGTGATGCACATGGGCTCAAGCTGCTGTGTGCCAGCGTGGGCGACCGCAATGTGCTGGAAATGATGCTGCGCGAGGGGATGTGCCTGGGCGGCGAACAGTCAGGACACATCATTTTCTTGGAATATATGACAACGGGCGACGGCCAGCTGGCAGCGCTGCAGTTTCTGTCCATTCTGGAACAGTCCGATTTGAAAGCCAGCGCACTGCGGAAGCAGATCCCGCGCTATCCGCAGGTGCTGCACAATGTGCGCGTAGACGACAACGACCAGAAAACAGCCATTTTGCAGTCTGACGATCTGGTGAAAGCTGTGCAGCAGGCGGAAACTGTGCTTGGCAGCGATGGGCGCGTGCTGATCCGTGCGTCGGGCACGGAGCCGCTGATCCGCGTGATGGTGGAGGCCGGTACGCACGAGCAGGCCGAGGCCACAGCGCGGGAACTGGTGCGCACCGTCGAAACTCTACAAAAAATGTCGCTAAAATAAAAAGAG
>CAKTXB010000154.1 GCA_934630555.1 uncultured Oscillospiraceae bacterium | reverse complement strand
GCTGTATGGCTTTGATCTGGCGAACGGCAGTCAATCCGTTCTCGCGGTTCTCCGTTTGTACATCCATCAAAATCAGATCGACAGAGCATATCCGGCACATCTCGACCGCCTGCTTTGCGCCGGGAATGGATGCTACGATCTGGTATCCGTCCTCTGCACGGAAATAGCTTTCCAGCAGACTGCGGATCATGGTCTGGTCTTCAACGATCATCACTCTCATGTGCCGCTTCCTCCTTTTCCGGCAGATCGAGCATCAGCTTAAAGCAAGGGATGCTCTGGATCTCCATTTTGCCGCCCGCTTCTTCTATACGCTGGCGCAGCATGGAAAGACCTCCGCCCTCCGTGATCTTTTCCTTCGGCGCTGCGCCGTTGTTGGTCAGAAACACCTCCATGCAGCCCGGCTTCTGCCATAGGCGTACATATAATTCCGTGCCGTCCGCGTGACGGACACAGTTCGCCGCACATTCGCAGATCGCCAGTGCGATCAAGGTGCGCATCCACTGCATTTGCGGCGCATCTCCTGTCAGCAGGACTCTGACACCCAGTTCTTCCGCTCGCTTTTTTGCCGCCTCCAACGGTTCATCCCGCACCGTCATCTGGCTGGAACGGTAAAGCACAGAAATGGACTGCTCCCACAGCGCCGCGTTTGCGCGAATTTCTTTCTGGCCTGTACATTGGAGCAGTGCCCGGCGTGCTGCGAGAATGCTGTGTCCGATGTCATCGTGCACACGCAGCTTCATTGCCAGGGTTTCTTCCTTTCGGATGATCTCCGGCATCTGCGTAAGCAATCGCCGAAGCCGCTCATTCGTCTCCTCCAGCTTGGCATTTTCCGCTTTCAGCTGGTTCTGCTTCCGGATCAGTTCCGTAACGTCTGCGGCGGTGATCTGCGTATATCGGACGCCCGCTTTAGTTATGATCTGCTCCTGCGCAAAGCGCAGCGCCTTCCCATCCGGAAAACGGTAGATCTGAAGGCGCAGGTCCAGACAGCACACGCTTACGGGCGGAGACTGCAGGGCGCTCTGCATCTCCGCAAGCGACTGTATGCCGCCTTTTCGCAGCCAGTTCGCAATGGCAAGCATCCGGCGATTGACGAGCCGCACCACGCCGTCTTTATCGAAGAAGCAGGCCGCGATGGGCAGACTGTCAAAGCTTTCCTTGATCCGGTCCATACGCCTTTACCCCCTCGATTTTTCCAGCTTCTGCGTCACATATTGCAGCCCGTCCTCATCCTGCTCCCATTCCAGACCTGGAAACCGCGCGCGCAGTCCGCAGAGCGGCTCCGCTGCTGAAACGCAGAGAGACACCTCCACCTGCGCGCCGACCTCTATGGAGATCAGCAGCGCGCGCAGCGATTCCAGTTCCGTTTCCACGACCGCCTCAAACAGGTCGTAGACCTGCGTCGCCTGTTCGACGGAAAGCTGACCTTCCCCCTTGACGATCGCCTTGCAGTCAGCGCCATAGACGTTGATGTTTTCGGAGGATTCATTGAAACACAGCCGAAGCTCCTGCACACTGATCGTGCCGCGCTGCACGCCGACAAAGATCAGATTGCTTCTGCGCTTGATGTAGGTCCCGATCATGATGACCTGCCCGAGCAGACGTCTGGCTCTGTCCAGATCCTCCGTCTTTCGCAGCTCGGCCAGAAGATCCCACAATATCGCGATCTGCGGAGCGGTCTGCGCCTCCATCATGTCATACAGGCGGTTTTCCTCCGTCAGCTTCAGCCATCTTGCGTGCTGTGCATGCTCTGCCGCCAGAACATCGCCGGTATCCCGCAGCTCATCCCTTGTCAGCTCCAGCTCCTTTCGGATCTGGTTCAGTGCGGAGATGTCCTCCTTCCAGAACACCCAGCCGCGGCGCAGCCTGTGCCGCTTCAAAAGCGTATCATCGCCCAGAGGAACAGCTTCCTGCTGCATATGCCGCAGCGCACTTTGCGGCAACGCTCCCTGCATGGCGACAGACACATATTTGGGGCAAAGCGCACTGTCCGTGATCTGGACGGGCAGGCTCGTCGCCTCAAAAAGCTCATCATATCCGAGATTGGACTGGATCAGCCCGCACTGGATGCAGCATTCAAGAATGCTCGCAAAGATCAGACACTGCGACACCGTCATATCGCCCGCGAGCACCCAGACCCAGTAGACCTTTTTAACATACGCGTAAGCATAGGTCAGCGAAAGCGCAAGCGGAACCAGCGGCAGCCAGCGGATCCGCCTGCTGCGCGGGATGCGGCAGTTTTTCACCATCGAAAGAAACGCGGCCCCCGCGCACAGAGCTGTCCAGCCCAGCACGAAGAAAAAACCGACCTCATAGTGGTACTCCCGATCCGATAAAACGCCGGACGGGAAGGAAAACACCCACTGGTGCAGATCGTTGGTCAGAACGAGCAAAAGCAGCAGCGTTGTCGGAAAATACAGAAGATTTGCCCATCGCGGCAGCCGAAAATCCTCTCCCTTGCCCAGCGACCGGGAAACAAAGACCGACAGCATGGGGATGAACAGCATCGGAAAATAGTAGAAATACCACAGCCAGCGCTCTATGTCCATCGTGGTAACGGAGAATTTGATCGAGCGCAGAAGGATCCACAGCACCATCAGTGCCGAGATCGCCAGCAGATAGTACCGCGCCTGCGTCTGCACGATGCGGAACCAAAGGGAGTAGCACCACGCGCTGAACAAAAAGACATAGATCCCGCTGCGCAGATAATTGACAAATGGAGTGTGAAAAAAGTGACGGCTTGCATATCGAAGCCACATGGCAAGCACAATGAGCGCCAACGCAGCCAAGGCGCACAAAATGCTCTTTTTTGTCGCTTTGCTCACGCCGCATGCCTCCCAACTGTGCACATTCGTATGGATAGTATATCATGCAGATGGAAAAAGGCAACACAGTTTTGCACGCTTTGCAGAGAGAATTGAGATGGAATATGCTCTTTGAGCAAAAAATAATTGTAGACCCTATCCAATCGGCGGGGGCAGAGGAGCGCGATGACAGCTAAAATAAAAACGGAATATACAAAAGGGGAAAAGGTGGTGGGAAAGCGCAGATGCGAAGGATCGTGCTGGATATAAAAGGCGGTCTTCTGGCGGAGGCGGTCATGCAATCGCTTTCAGGAAGCGACCCGGATTTTCTTGTCTACCGTTCTCCAAAGCCGGAGGAAACGCTTGCCCTGTGCCGGACCTGCCGGGCCAATGTGCTGGTGATGGAGGTCATCCGGCAGGGCATCTGGAAGCTGAGCGAGCGGCTCAAACTTTGCAATGCTGTCAAGCAGCTCAGTTGGGTCTGCAAGGTCCTGCTTTTGGTGGATGAGGATGCAGACGAACTGCTTGCCGCCGAGGTACGGCAGGCGGTGAAGGATCAGAGAGTTGACAATTTTATCTACGCGTCGGTATCACCGGCTTACCTCGCGGGTGTGATCGACACACTTTAGAAAGGAGTGGTCATAATGCAGGTCGTGATCCAGAAGATCCCGGAGAATTTGCAGGAATTTGAAACACTTGCCGCCCAAGGACGGCAGCCGGAGCATATCTGCGCATTGTTCCTGTGCGCGCTGGCGCTGTTTGACCGGGATAAAGACGCAGGCACTGCCGCAATGAACCTTCTGCGCGGTCCAAGACCCATGACGCCCTACGATGCGCAGTTCCTGCGCGACCGGCTGCGCGGAAAGCGCTATCTGCCGCTTGCGTATTTTGAAGGCGCAACGCCCGGAAACGGCTATCAGCCGCAGACGCCGTACATACTGAATGTACTGGCAGACCCGAGAGCGCAGGATATGGAGCCGGGCTATCTGCGCGTATTTCTCAAGACGGCAGGCGCAGATTCCCCGCGGCCGATGAAGCTGCGGCAGAAAGCCTCGACCGGCGAATGGTTCCTGTGGGAATATTCGAGCATTCTCAGCGGCATCCGCGTTCCTGCATCAGAAGACCCCTGGGCATAACTATTCAGAAAAGAGGTACATACTATGGGACTTATCAAAGCGGCGCTTGGCGCGGCTGGCGGCGTGCTGGCTGACCAGTGGAAGGAGTATTTTTATTGTGAGTCGATCCCGGAGAATGTGATGGCGGTCAAGGGGCTGCACCGCGTTTCCGGGCGCAGCACGAACTACAAGGGTTCGGAAAACATCATCTCCAACGGCTCAGTGGTCGCCGTTGCCGACGGCCAGTGCATGATCATCGTCGATCAGGGCAAGGTCACAGAGCTTTGTGCCGAACCGGGCGAGTTCGTCTACGATTCCTCGACCGAGCCGTCCATTTTCTCCGGGCAGCTTGGCACGAGCATCCTCGACACGTTCAAGAACATTGGTAAGCGCTTTACCTTTGGCGGCGAGCCGCCCAAGGATCAGAGAGTTTATTATTTCAACACCAAGGAGCTTATCGGCAACAAATACGGCACGCCGTCGCCGGTCCCATTCCGTGTGGTCGATCAGCGGGCTGGCATCGACATTGACATTGCCATTCGCTGCTTTGGCGAATACAGCTACCGCATCTGCGACCCGATTTTGTTCTATACGAACGTCTGCGGCAATGTGGGAGAGGATTACACCCGCGACCGGCTGGACGGGCAGCTCAAAACCGAACTTCTGACCGCCCTTCAGCCTGCGTTTGCCAAAATTTCAGACATGGGTATCCGCTACAGCGCCCTTCCCGGCCACACGATGGAGCTGGCCGACGCGCTGAACGACGTCCTGTCCAACAAGTGGCGTGATCTGCGCGGCCTCGAGATCGTATCGTTCGGCGTATCGAGCGTCAAGGCGAGCGAAGAAGACGAGCAGATGCTCAAGGAAATGCAGCGCAACGCGGCATTCATGGACCCGACGCGCGCGGCGGCGCACATGGTGGGGGCGCAGGCTTCTGCCATGCAGGCGGCGGCAAGCAACCAGAACGCCGGCCCCGCGATGGCGTTCATGGGCATGAACATGGCGGGCCAGGCC
>CAKTXB010000153.1 GCA_934630555.1 uncultured Oscillospiraceae bacterium | reverse complement strand
TTTCCCCGCGGGAAAGAAAGGGGGGCCGAGCCGCCCCCTTAGCAGGCACTGCCAGCAAAACCGCACAACCCAAAGGGTTGCAAAAAACAACAGGGTACCGGGGCAAAGCCCCGCTAACTTCTTCCCCCATCTTACTTCATGCGCCATCGGCGCGTCAACAATTCCGTCCAAACCGAATGATTTTCCGACGATGCCGAACGCCGCCCTTGCGCCGCCGGGCGCATTCTGCTAAAATTATGGTAATACTTCTGAAAGGACAACGCTTGCCATGCTCGACGCCACCGGCCGCAACATCACATATCTGCGCCTGTCGGTCACGGACCTGTGCAACTACCGCTGCCGGTACTGTATGCCGCCGGACGGCGTGTGCAAGCGGGCGCACCGCGACATCTGCTCGCTGGAGGAGCTGGCCGCCATGGCCGCCGCCGCCGTGCAGCTGGGCGTGCGCAAGATCCGCGTCACCGGCGGAGAGCCGCTCGTGCGGCGCGGCATTGTCGAACTGTGCCGGATGCTGCATGCAATTCCCGGCGTGGAGGAGCTTTGCCTCACCACAAACGGCAGCCTGCTGCCTGCGTATGCCGACGCGCTCCGCGCCGCCGGCGTGGACCGCCTGAATATCAGTCTCGACACGCTCGACCGCGGCCGCTTTGCAGACCTCACCCGCGGCGGCAATTTGCAGGACGTGCTGGATGGCCTCGCTGCCGCCGAGCGCGCGGGCTTCTTCGGGCTCAAGCTCAACTGCGTGCTGCTTGCCGACACGCCGGAGGATGATATTCGCCGCCTTGCGGCGCTTACGCGCGAAAAGCCGTGGGAGGTCCGTTTCATTGAGCTTATGCCCATCGGCCCGGCTGACGCCGCCGAATTTCGACCCGCCGACTCTGTTTTGCAGCTTCTGCCGGAGCTTGTTCCCTGCGGCACGGGCAGCGTCAGCACGCGCTGCCGCTTTCCGGACGCCCAAGGCATCGTCGGCCTCATCACGCCGCTTTCGCACGCGTTCTGCAGCCGCTGTGACCGCATCCGCATCACCGCGGACGGCAAGCTCAAGCCCTGCCTGCACTCGCAGCAGGAGATCCCCCTGCGCGGCCTCACCGGCGACGCCCTGCTGGACGCCATCCGCACCGGCATCGCCGCCAAGCCGGCGCAGCACCATCTGGACACCGGACACACCGACGCCGCGCGCCCCATGAGCGCCATCGGCGGCTGAGCTTGGAGGGAGCTATGGAACTGACCCATTTTAATGACGAAGGCCGCGCCCGCATGGTGGACGTGAGCGAAAAAGCCAAGACCACCCGCGTTGCCCGCGCGCAGGCCGCCGTCCGGATGCGCCCGGAAACGATGGACCGCATCCGCAAAGGCCGGATCGGCAAGGGCGATGTGCTCGCCGTGGCGCAGGTCGCCGGCATCATGGCCGCCAAGCGCACGAGCGATCTCATCCCCATGTGCCACCCCATCGCCCTCACCGGCGCGGATATTTCCTTCCGCCTCGATGACGACACGCTCTGGATCTTCACCCAGACGAAATGCACCGGCGAAACGGGCGTGGAGATGGAGGCTCTCACCGCCGCCAGCACCGCGGCGCTCACGGTCTACGATATGTGCAAGGCCGTCCAGCGCGATATGCAGATCACCGACGTCCGCCTGCTCTATAAATCCGGCGGCAAATCAGGAGAATTTGAATTGGGAGATGAACAACATGGCTGAAGTCGCCGCTGTGAACATCAGCGAAAAAAAGGGCGTGCCCAAGCATGAGGTGCCGTATATCGACCTTGTCGTCGGCCACGGCATCGCGGGCGACGCGCACGCCGGCAGCTGGCACCGGCAGGTGAGTCTGCTTGCCGAAGAAAGCATCGACACCATGCGCGCCCACGGCCTCACGCTGCCAAGCGGCGCGTTCGCTGAAAATATCAACACCGTGGGCATCGCGCTGCGCACGCTCCCCGTCGGCACGCTCCTGCGCGTCGGCCCGGCGCTGCTGTGCGTCACGCAGATCGGCAAGGAGTGCCACAACGACTGTGCCATCAAAAAAGCCACCGGCCGCTGCGTCATGCCGACCGACGGCATTTTCACCGTTGTCGTCCGCCCCGGCCGCGTGCAGAAGGGCGATCAGATCGAGATCTTGGAGGGAGGCGCGCTATGAAGCTCATTGAAACGAAAAACGCCGTCGGCCACGTTCTGTGCCACGACCTCACCCGCATCGTGCCCGGTGAATTTAAAGGCGCGCAGTTCCGCAAGGGCCACGTTGTCACCGAAGCGGATATTCCCATGCTTCTGTCCATGGGCAAGGAGCATCTCTACGTCTGGGAAATGACGCCCGGCATGGTCCACGAAAATGACGCCGCCGAGCGCCTGTGCGCGCTGTGCAAAAATGACCACATGACCCGCGGCGAGGTCCGCGAGGGCAAGATCGAGCTGAGAGCCGACTGCGCCGGTGTGTTCTGCGTGGATACCGACAAGCTGAACGCCATCAATCTGCTTGACGACATCATGATCGCCACGCGCCACGGTTATTCCGCCGTCCGGCCCGGCGATAAGCTCTGCGGCACGCGCGTTATCCCGCTCATCATTGCAGAGGAAAAGCTCCGCGAAGCCGAGCGCATCGCGGCCGATACGCCCATTTTGTCGCTGCATCCCTATGTGCGCAAAACAGCCGGCGTTATCACCACCGGCAGTGAGGTCGCCAGCGGCCGCATCCCGGACACGTTCACGCCCATCCTGCAAAAAAAGCTCGCAGCCTATGGCATTGCAATGACCGAGCACCGCACCGTGGGCGACGGTCTGGACGCCGTCGCGGACGCGATCGCCGCGCTGCGCACCAAAAAGCTCGACATGATCCTCTGCACCGGCGGCATGAGCGTCGATCCCGACGACAACACCCCCGGCGCCATCAAGCAGAGCGGCGCGCGCATCGTCACCTACGGCGCGCCCGTCCTCCCCGGCGCCATGTTCCTGCTGGGCTATTTTGATGATGGCCAGCCCATCATGGGCCTGCCCGGCTGCGTCATGTACGCCAAGGCCACCATTTTCGACCTCATCCTGCCGCGCGTCACGGCCAATGTGCCTGTTACCAGGCGTGACATCGCCGTGCTTGGCAACGGCGGCCTTTGCCTCGGCTGTGAGACCTGCCATTACCCCATCTGCCCGTTCGGCAAACACTGAGATCCCGGCAGCTTTGCCCGAATGATAGCGTCAGCCGGCATGGGCAATGCGCCTGCCATCGTGGTCTTTTGCAAAGGATAACGAGATCAGCCGTCTTTTTGTTCCGGGAAAAGCCGCGTGTGCCCTTGTTGGCTGACACAACACAAAAACAAAAGGAGAAAAACCATGAAAAAATTCCTCGCCATCCTGCTGGTGCTGAGCCTTGTTCTGGCTCTGAGCGCCTGCGCCAGGACCCCCGCTGCTGACACATCCGCGGATACTGCCGCCCCCGCCGACACTGCCGCCGAAGCTGCGGCCCCCGCAGCAGAAGAAGCGGCCCCGGCAGCCGAAGAAGAATCTGCCGGGCCGGTCGAGCTCGTCGTCTTTGCGGCCGCTTCCATGACCGAAACGCTCACCGAGATCGCGGACAACTATAGGAAAGAGAACCCGAACGTCACCATCCGGTTCAACTTTGACTCCTCGGGTACGCTCAAAACGCAGATCCAGGAGGGCGCTGTCTGCGACCTGTTCATCTCCGCCGGCCAGAAGCAGATGAACCAGCTCGACAGCACAGCCAGCAGCGAAGTCAACCCCGACGGCCTTGACTTTGTCGACGATGCCACCCGCATCGACATTCTGGAAAACAAAGTCACGCTCGTTGTGCCCGACGGTGATCCCAAGGGCATCGAGTCCTTCGACCAGCTGGCAGACAGCCTGAAAAACGGCACCGTCCTGCTCGCCATGGGCAACTCCGACGTGCCCGTTGGCCAGTACACGCAGAAGATCCTTGCCTACTATGGCCTGGACGAAGAACAGCTGGCCGCTTCCGGCGTTCTGACCTATGGCACGAATGTCAAGGAAGTCACCACGCAGGTTTCCGAAAACGCCGTGGACTGCGGCATCATCTACTGCACCGACGCCTTCTCCGCCGGCCTCACCATCGTGGACTATGCCACCGCTGAGATGTGCGGTCAGGTCATCTACCCGGCAGCCGTCCTCAAGACGGCCGTTCAGCCCGAAGCCGCGCAGGACTTCCTGAACTACTGCCTGAACGCAGCGTCCTCCGCCATCTTTGAGTCTGTCGGCTTCACGGCCCTGAACAAATAAGAACGCTTCCCCACGCCGCCTTTTGGCAAGGCGCGCTGAAACGCCTTCCCCCGCCGGGGGAAGGCCGATCTCTGATCGCGCTCCTTGACCCTCCCGTACCGCCTGCTCATCCGTCCATCCGCCCTTCCCGCACGAAAGAGAATATTATGGATTGGTTTCCCTTACTGAACTCCCTGCGCATCGCGGCCATCTCAACGTTTCTCATCTTTTTCATTGGTATTTTCGCTGCCTACGGCATCTCGCGCCTGCCGCGCGCCGTCAAGGGCCTGCTCGACGTTGTGCTGACGCTCCCGCTCGTCCTGCCGCCCACGGTCGTGGGCTTTTTGCTGCTGCGGCTGCTCGGCCCGAACCGTCCGATCGGCCTGTGGTTTCTGGAGACCTTCGGCGTGCGTCTCGTCATGAACTGGTGGTCGGCCATTTTCGCCACCGTCGTCGTCATTTTTCCGCTCATGTACCGCACCGTGCGCGGCGCGTTTGAAGCGTTTGACGAAACGCTGGCCGACTCGGGCCGGACCCTCGGCCTCTCCAACACATATATTTTCTGGCGCATCCGTCTGCCTGCCTGCCGCTCCGGCGTGCTGGCCGGCACGGTGCTCGCCTTTGCCCGCGCGCTGGGCGAATACGGCGCGACCAGCATGATCTCCGGCTACACGCCCGGCCGCACGGCCACCATCTCCACCACCGTCTATCAGATGTGGCGCACGAACAACGATACGCTTGCCATGCGCTGGGTGCTCATC
>CAKTXB010000152.1 GCA_934630555.1 uncultured Oscillospiraceae bacterium | reverse complement strand
AGAACAACTTAATTAAATCAAATTGTCCAAGGTGTTTTCATGTTTCTCGTTGTTTAATTTACAAGGTACACTCGCCGCTTTTGAGGCGGTTCGCTTTCTGGAAGCGAGCTTGCTTATTATATATCAGCTCAATCCGTTTGTCAAGAACTTTTTCAAGTTATTTCGCAATCGGCTTTGAACTTTGGAAGCATGCCCTCCGTCAACGCACGGGTTATTCTAGCAGAAACGGTGCGAATTGTCAACATCAATTTTGCATTTTTCGTGTTTTTTTCTGCGCCGTCCTTCCCTGCTGTTGAAAGGTTGCCCTATCTTCTTATTTAGGGTCGATCACGCAATTTTCTTCTCTGTTTTCATTGCTGGAAAAAGCCGGGTGCTTTCGCACCCGGCCTATTATCTTTCATAATCAGTGCTCAGTCAGCGTCCTCGATCAAGCCATAGCCGCCATCTGTGCGCTTGTAGACAACCGCAAATGCGCCGTCGTTGTCTTCATCCCGAAAAGCAAAGAAGCTGTGCTCCAAAAGGTTCATCTGCAAGATGGCTTCTTCCTGCGTCATGGGCTTCATGTTGAACTTCTTCTTCCGCACCAGTTCAAATGTTCCCTCTTCCGGTTCTTCGGGTGCAAACGACGTTGCTTCCGGTGTGCGTGTAAACGCATCCTGCCGCAGCCGGCGGGCCAGACGGGTCTTATTCTTGCGGATCTGGCGCTCAATGGTCGCGACCGCTGCGTCGACAGACGCATACATATCGGACGTGCTCTCACTGGCACGGAAGTAGGTGTTCGCCGCGTGGACCGTTATTTCTGCCTGATTGCGGTTCTTCTCAACACTGAAGGTGACGAGAGCGTCGGCGTCGTCGCCAAAGAACCGTTCCAGCTTCATGACCTTTTTCTCTGCGTACTGGTGGACGTTCTCCGGCAGGCTGACTTTCTTTTCCGTATACTGAAATCTCATAATTGCCGCTCCTTTCGTTCTGGACACTTTCGTGTGGGAGCAGCCGGCCAATACTTGTCCGGCTTCTCCTTGGCCTTATTATAGCACATTTTGTGCAAAATGCAACACGAACTGCGCGTTTCGGAAATCGCTTCCAGCCATTATTGCCAGAATTTTGTGTTTTAGGTGAACCGATCCATCAGTTCCTGCATGCTCATGCCAAAATAATGTGCCAGGATCATCATGTTCCGGGTGCTGATGCTGCGCTTTCTGCCGCACAAAATATTGCGCAGCGTTCCGGCGTCAATGTCTGTCCGGCGGGATAGTTCGGCCGCATTGATCCCCTGCGCGTCCAGCCACACACGCAGCACCTCGCCGGCATGGTCATAGTTTCGCATGGTTCTGTTTTTCCGTCAGCAGCTGCGTCATGTCGCGGTAAAACCGCGCGGCATGCGCCTCATACGCCGCCTGCATCGCACGCGCCTGCTGCTCCGATGATGCCATCAGCTCCAAATGCATCAGCGGCCCGATGTCATCCTTGAGATCCAGCACCACAGTATATTCTCCACGCGCTGCCGGGCAGATCTCACTGTGCACAAACCCCGCGCTGCGCATTTTCTGATTGAACTTGATGGTCGCGGCCAGCGCACGCTCACCGACTGCTGCCGCGACATCGTCTTTCGTGGCTTCCTCCGCCTCACGGCCCATCTTGGTCAGCTGATATTTTCCGTGCTCCACTTCCAGCAAATGCCCGGTCTGCACCATCTCCGGGATGGCTATTCTGACGTCAAAATAACTCAACCGGTCGTCCTGAAAGCACAGCTCATAGATCTGCTGCAAGGTCAGAGGATACTCGCTCTGTGCCATCACATACAGGATCAGGATCTTAACGTCCTTCATACTCTGAATAAATCCGCGCGCTTCCATGCAATCGCCTCCGTCCTGTTTTTTACAGTATAGCACATCTGCGGTCCCGCTGACAAGAAGCGCCTGCAGATCCGGCCTGTTTTTTGCAAAAAAATGCGTATTTCCCTGTTGCTTCCTTTCTTGACATCATTTACAGCTTGTATTTTGCCAGTGTTTGCATTAAAACGAAAAGGAAGGAGGTACTACCATGAACCGTAAAATCTGTACGATCCTGCTGACGCTGGTACTTTGCGTCAGCGCCGCCGTTTCGGCATCCGCCCGCAGCGGCCCGGAGCTTTCCGCGCCGTGCTGCACCGAAAGCTGCTATTTCTGCCCCATGCACGGCCTGCTGCCGTCCTGCGGCACGCAGCAGCCTGCCTGCCCGCCGGCAAGCTGCGACTGCTCCGGCAGCGACTGCCCGGCAGCGCCGGATGAAACACCGGGTGTTCCCGATACGCCGAACACGCCAGACGAAACGCCGAGTGTTCCAGACACCCCAGAAGTACCAGACGCGTCAGGTGCGGCGCTCCGTTACGAGCGTGCCGTGGTCGGGCGCATCAACGCCGAGCGCGCCAAATACGGTCTCTCAGCCCTGACGCTGCGCAGCGACCTGTGCGGCTATGCGCGCATCAAATCCGAAGATATGCGCGCAAACGGCTATTTCAGCCACACGAGCCCCACCTACGGCTCGCCGTTCTCCATGATGCAGTCCTTCGGCGTTACATACACCGCTGCCGGTGAAAACATTGCCATGGGCTACGCTTCGCCGGAGGCCGTCGTCCGTGCCTGGATGGACTCCGAGGGCCACCGTGCAAACATTCTCTCTGCCAGCTACACGCAGACAGGCGTCGGCTATGTGGCTGACGGCAACTACTGGACACAGTGGTTTATCGGCTAATGCCCCCGGACAGAATAAAACCCCAACCTTCCCTGCCGCCGCGCGGCAGGGCTTTTTTCGCACCTGCGCCGCATAGCGCATAGAATGAGGGCGGAAAGAAGGGATATTATGATTCAGGATCTGGCCGTTCTCGGCGGCGACGCACGACAGCAGTATCTCGCGCAGGATCTGCTCCGTAGCGGCTTTACCGTGACCACTTATGAAGTACCCGGCCTGAGCGATACGTCTGGCAGCCTGCACGATGCGCTGGAGCACGCCGAAGCCGTCGCACTGCCCATGCCCGCACTTACCCCCGGTGGGCGCATTCGCTCCTCTGTAAGCCACGGCATTTCCCTTGAGGCCGTGCTGCAAAGCCTGCCGCCGGACGCGGCCGTCTTTGGCGGCGGTTTGGCCGCTGCTGCGGCACTGCTGGCACAGTACCCGGTGCGCGTGTTCGATTATCTGCACGACGAGGCACTGGCCGTTGCAAATGCCGTGCCAAGCGCTGAAGGCGCCCTGCGCATTGCCCTGCAGGAGCTGCCCGTCACGCTCTGCGGCAGCCGCTGCCTTGTCATCGGCTATGGCCGCATCGGCAAGGCACTGGCCAGCCGTCTGCACGCACTGCACGCCCACGTGACCGTCAGCGCGCGCAAGTCCTCTGATCTTGCCGCCATCGAAGCCGCCGGCCTGCGCGCCGATATGACCGGCAGCTACCTGCACGGTCTGGCACAATATGACTGCGTGTTCAACACCGCGCCAGCCCCCGTTTTGCGGCAGGAGCATCTGGATGCCCTGCGTGCTGACTGCCGCATCATTGACCTTGCCTCCGGCAGCGGCGGGCTGGAGGCTGACGCGCCGCCCCGGCTGCATTACATCCATGCCCTCGGTCTGCCCGGAAAGGAAGCCCCGGCCACAGCAGCGCTGCTGCTGCGCAAATTCATTGTCCGCACCCTCTCAGAACAGGAGGCCCTATGAACCCATCATCCATCACCCTCGGCTTTGCCCTGTGTGGCTCATTCTGCACCTTTGACGCCGTCCTCACACAGCTGGAAGCCATGATCGTCGAATTTCCGAACATCATCCCAATTATGTCAACTACAAGCTATGAGACCAGTACCCGTTTCGGCACAGCCGAAACCTTCCGCACGCGGCTGGAGGTCGCCTGCAGGCATCCCATCCTCCACACCATTGCCGAAGCCGAACCCATCGGCCCCAAAAAGCTCCTTGATGTCCTCGTCATCGCCCCCTGTACCGGCAATACGCTCGCAAAGCTCGCAAATGGCATTGCCGATACGCCCGTGACGCTCGCTGCCAAAGCGCACCTGCGCAACGAACGCCCCATCGTTATCGCCGTATCCACTAACGACGCGCTGGCCGGCAATGCTGAAAATATTGGCAAGCTGCTAAGTCGCAGGCACTATTACTTCGTGCCCATGCGGCAGGATAACGCGCTAAAAAAGCCGCGCTCCGTCGTGGCCGACTTCACCCGCATTCCCGATACGATCCGTGCCGCGCTGGATGGCCGGCAGGTGCAGCCGATCTTGCTGCCGCCGGCAGGGTTGCTTTAGTCGGCGGGCTAGCGCCCGTCACCGCTTTTTGCTGGTCGCACCTGCGGTGCGAAGTCACCGCTTTTTCCCCGGTGGTCGGACCACCGCAACCGCGCCTCCGGCGGATTTTGCCATAGTCGGCAGGCTAGCGCCCGCCCACCGTTCTTTCCTCAGTGTTTGCAACACTGCACCTGTGCCTCCGGCGGCCCATTCTTTTCTGCCTTGCCAGAAAAGAATGGGGAGAAAAGAGGCGCTTTCGTCCTCGCAAGCTCCATATCCTTCGCCCCGCCGCAAGCGGCAGGGCTCATCCATTCCGCTGCTCGTCCTCTCCAAATTGCAACCACTTCGTTGGGTTGCAATTTGGTATTTTGGGTTTTGTTCAGGTTCTTAGGTCGTTGCGTTTCGTAACCTCCAAAAACAAACACCCCTCCAAGCTCGCCAGAGCGACTCGCCAAACTTGCCACTCGCTGCCTCAGAACAGGTGCAAACAATCCCCACTGCCTCAAAAACCAAGGCCGCACCTACGTTTTCGCCGGAACTGCCGACCCTAAGAACCAACTCCCGACTACCACGGGCAACAGCGCAGCGCTTTGCCCCGCAGCAATCACGAAACAAATCCAGCTCGCGCCTCCGGCGCAATCGCACGGCAGTGCAGCCGCCCAGTGTAGATCGCGCCTCCGGCGCTCTCGAATGCACCCCCGCACCCCGGGGGATAATCCAAAAAGGGGGC
>CAKTXB010000151.1 GCA_934630555.1 uncultured Oscillospiraceae bacterium | reverse complement strand
GCCACGGCGTGCAGAAAGCAAAAAACTGGATATATCCGTCCAGCTGCTGCGCGCGCTTTAAACTCACCTGTCCGGCGTTCTCCGCCAGATGCGCATTCTTTCGCCACAGCTCGACCGGCGTATCGCAGTGCGCGTCAAAAACGATGGTTTTCATGCAAAAGCGTCCTCCAAGTGGCGAATATCAGGGTTTCCGGTCCGTTCGCCCTGCGGGGCGTAAATTTCTATCACGTCAAAGCGCGGTTGGAGCGGTGATTCGTGCGCCGCCAGCCACAGCTCCGCCGTGGTGCGCAGCCGCGCCTGCTTGCGCGCGTCCACGAACGCGCCCGCCGTGCCGTAGCCTGCTGATTTGCGCAGCTTGACCTCCACAAACACGATATAATCGCGGTTCTGTGCGATCAGGTCGATCTCCCCGAAGCGGCAGCGGTAATTGCACGCCACTATGGCGTAGCCATGCCGGCGCAGATGCTCCGCCGCCAAAGCCTCGCCCCAAGCGCCGCGCAGGCTCTTATTCTCCATAGAACTTTTTCAGAAATGTCGTGCGGTGAATTGGGCACGGGCCGTATTCGTGCAGTGCAGCGTAGTGCCGTTTCGTGCCATAGCCCTTATGTACGGCAAAGCCGTACTGCGGGTACTGCGCATCATAATTCTCCATAAGCCGGTCCCGCGTGACCTTGGCCAGAATAGACGCCGCCGCAATGGACGCGGACTTGCCATCGCCGCCCACAATGGTGCGTTCTGCGCAGGGAAGCCCCGGTGCGCGGTTGCCGTCGATGAGCGCAAGATCCGGCTGGACGCCCAGCAGCTCAAATGCGCGGCGCATGGCCAGAAAAGCGGCCTGCAAAATATTGATCTCATCGATCTCTTTTTCGTCTGCAAACGCAATGCCATAGGCAAGCGCCTGAGCAGCGATCACATCATACAGTGCGCGGCGCTTTTTGTCTGTCAGCTTCTTAGAGTCATTCAGGCCGTCGATTTCGGCATCCGGCGGCAATACGACAGCGGCCGCGCACACAGGCCCGGCCAGCGGGCCGCGCCCAGCCTCGTCAATGCCGCAGATGCAGCGGAAGCCCTCCTGCGCGGCAGCGTGCTCATACAGCCACAGATCCAGCGTTTCATCCTTCATGGCCAGCCTCCAGTTCCTGCGGGTCCTCCAGTGTAAATTTGCCGAGCTTGCAGCTGCGGTATTCCTCCAGCAGCACGTTTGCCATACGCTCGGTGTTGATCTCGCCGCCGGATACGAGGAAGCCGCGGCGCCGTCCGGCAGCCTGCAACAGTGCGTACCCATCCGGCTCTTCCGGGATCTCAATATTGTAGCGCGCGCGCAGCGCATCAGGATAGCGTGCTGCCAGCATCTGCATCAGGCTGCACGCAAGGCTTTCTACATCCAGCACGCCGTCCTTCACCGCACCGGTAAACGCCAGATGCAGTCCGACCTGCGGGTCGTCAAATTTAGGCCACAGAATGCCCGGCGTGTCCAACAGCAAAAGCCCCGCGTCCACATTCACCCACTGCTTGCCGCGCGTGACGCCGGGGCGGTTTTCCGCCTTTGCGCCCTTGCGGCCCGCGATCTGATTGATAAACGTGGATTTTCCCACGTTCGGAATGCCCACGACCATGAGCTTGAGCGGGCGGCCCACTTGCCCCTTTTCCGCGTAGCGCGCCAGCTTTTCGGAAAGCAGACTGCGCACGGCAGGTGCAAATGTTCCAATGCCCTTGCGGCTCTTGCAGTCCGTCTGAATAACAGCCATACCGCGTGCCTTAAAATAGTCCGCCCAGCGGCGGGTCATGGCGGGATCCGCCATATCGATACGGTTGAGGACGATCATCCGCGGCTTCTGGCCGCAGATGGCGTCAATGTCCGGGTTGCGGCTGGAGATCGGGATGCGCGCGTCCATGATCTCGCACACCGCGTCCACAAGACGCAGATCCTCCTCCATTTGCCGCCGCGTTTTGGTCATGTGACCGGGATACCACTGGATGTTCAGTTCGTCTGCCATGCCGTCACCGCTCCGATCCTGCCAAATTCCCGCTTTCCGGTCACGCTGCCGTACTGGTCGGTCTCATTTCCCGGGAAAAGGATGAGCAGCACCTTGCCAAGCACGCAGCTTTCGTCCACGCATCCTACGGGTGCAAGGCGGCTGTCCGCTGAGTGATTGCGGTTGTCGCCCATCACAAAGATCTTTCCCTCCGGCACGGTCACAGGATAGCTCAGCGACGCGCCGTAGCCGGCATAGCTTTCATAGGTCGGTTCAAACGCATAGTCCTCATCCAATGCCACGCCGTCTACATACACGACGCCCGCGTTAAAATCAATATCGACCGTCTGGCCGCCCGTTGCAATGACGCGCTTGACGATGTTCCCATCGTCTGCAAAATACGGCACGTTCATCACCACAATATCGCCTTGCTTAATATCGCGGTACAGAAAGTTGCTTTCCAGCACCAGATAGTCCTTGTCTACGAAGGTGGGATACATGGAGCTGCCGGACACGGACACGAGCCGAAAAAAGAACACAAAAACAATGGTAATGACCGAGAGCATATACACAAGGTCCTGCAGCATGGAAAACGCCTCATATCCCTTTGGCGTCTGCGGCTGCTGCACTGGCTGCTCGTTCTGAATTTCATCCGGCATGACGACTCCCCCGTTTCCGAACCAACTTCCGGGCAGAAGCGCGCCTGCTGCCCCAAACTAACGTGTATTATACACAATCCCCCGCGATAAAAAAAGGGGTCTGTGGAAATTTTACCGCTCAAAGTCACAGAAAAAGCGGAGTCCTTCGACTCCGCTTTGCCTGCACAGATTGTGATCAGACCTTTTCCTTGACCTTGGCGGCCTTGCCAAGACGGTCACGCAGGTAGTAGAGCTTTGCTCTGCGGACCTTGCCGTGACGGACCGTTTCCACGTCCACGACGTTGGGTGCATGAACCGGGAAAACCTTCTCGCAGCCGACGCCATAGGAAATACGGCGCACGGTGATGCTCTCTTCGATGCCGCCATGCTTCTTTGCAATGATCGTGCCCTCGAACACCTGGATTCTCTCGCGGGAGCCTTCCTTGATCTTTACGTGCACACGAACCGTGTCGCCGACGTTCATTTCGGGAAGTTCCTTCTTCATGTACTGGCTGGTCAGAGCCTTCATCAGATCCATAGCTTTGTCCTCCTTCAAATTAAGACGTTCATGCCGCAGGAAATGCCGCTGTACATCTGTACCGGCTGCGACAGAGGACCACCTTTTCAACAGACTTGATGAGTTTATCATATTCTGCCCGCAAAAGCAAGTGTTATTTTACTTTTTTCTGCCGTAATTCTGGCAAAAATGCCCCGACAGTCTGCACCGTCAGAGCATTTTGGTATTTTTGAAAAATTTTATGAAAGCAGCATCTTGTCGTTCGCCTCGTCGCTGCCGCTGGCGCGGCTGAACAGAGCCAGCAAGTCCGGCACGGTGAGCTTTTTCTTTTCTTCACCGGAAATATCCACCACGACCTGCCCGGCGTCCATCATGATAAGCCGGTTGCCGTGGGCGATCGCGTCTTTCATGTTGTGCGTGATCATGAGCGTCGTCAGCCTATGCTCCTGCACGATGCGGTCGGAGAGTTCCAAAACCTTGGCCGCCGTGCGCGGGTCAAGCGCTGCCGTGTGCTCATCGAGCAGCAGCAGCTTCGGCTGCTGGAGCGTTGCCATAAGCAGCGTCAGCGCCTGCCGCTGGCCGCCGGAGAGCAGGCCGACCTTGGCCGTCATACGGTCTTCCAGACCGAGATTCAGATCCCGCAGGCGCTCCTGATAATCCACGCGCTCTGCTTTAGTGATGCCCCACTTAAGCCCGCGCCGCTGGCCGCGCCGCGCCGCAAGCGCCAGATTCTCTTCGATCTGCATGGTGGGCGCCGTGCCCATCATCGGATCCTGAAATACGCGGCCAAGCAGCGCTGCGCGCTTGTGCTCAGACAGATGTGTCACATCCTGGCCGTCAATAACAATGCTGCCGCTATCCACTGCAAAGGTACCCGCGATCGCATTCAGCATGGTGGACTTGCCTGCCCCGTTGCCGCCGATGACGGTGACAAAATCGCCGTCATGCAGCGTCAGATTCAAACCGTTCAGCGCGACCTTCGCGTTGACTGTGCCGGGATTAAACGTCTTGCAGACATCTTTCAGTTCAAGCATTGTGCGCACCTCCCTTCTGCTTCTTTGCGCGGAACATCTTGTCTTTCCAGTACGGAATGGCAAGGAACAGCGCCACGATCAGCGCAGTGATGAGCTTGAGGTCGTTCGTGTTGAGGCCCAGCTGCAGTACGATCTGCAGTACCAGATAATAGATGACCGCGCCGATGGACACAGCAAAAAGTTTGAGCGCAAAGTTGCGGAACAGCTTGCCGAAAATGACCTCGCCGATGATCACGGCAGCCAAACCAATGACGATGGCGCCGCGGCCCATGTTAATATCGGACGCGCCCTGGAACTGCGCCAACAGTGCGCCGGACAGCGCCACAAGGCCGTTGGAAAGCATCAGCCCCAGCACGACGTTTGCATTCGTGTTAATGCCCTGCGCGCGCGCCATGTTCTGATTTGCGCCAGTCGCGCGGATGGCGCTGCCCTTTTCTGTGCCGAAAAACCAGTATAGCAGGAAGATGACAGCCGCAGTAAACAAAAGCAGCAACGGCAGTGGATTTTTAAAGCTCACCTCGCGAACAAAGCGTTGGGAAACAAGCAGCGGGTATTTGTCAACACCCACAGCCTGGTTGGCCTTGCTGTCCATAATACGCAGGTTGATGGAATACAGCGCCAGCTGCGTCAAAATGCCGGACAAAATGGCCGGAATGCCGCAGCGTGTGTGGAATACGCCCGTGACAAAGCCGGCCAGCATACCGGCCAAAAATGCGCACAGCACAGCCACCCATGGATCGCAGCCGCCGCGGATGAGCATAACGGCCACCGCGCCGCCAGTGGCGATAGAGCCGTCCACGGTCAGGTCCGCCACATCCAGAATGCGGTAGGTGATGTACACGCCAATGGCCA
>CAKTXB010000150.1 GCA_934630555.1 uncultured Oscillospiraceae bacterium | reverse complement strand
ACCAGAACGGCCACGTCCATGAACGCGGCATCCGAAAAGCCGAGTGCTTTGGCTTCGGCAACGTAATCCTTCATATCAGCTTCTCCTTATTTGCGGATGAACAAAATGCCCAGCGTGTTTGGGCCGCAGTGGCACGACACGGTGCAGCCGGCGTTCGTTTCGATGACCTCGTCAAACGCGCCGTACTTTGCGGCGGCGTCTTTGGCGGCCTGCACCACCGCGTCCGGCGCGGCGGGGTGGGTGATGAACGCCAGCTCCGGGCGGATGTCCGAGCGGCCCTCCAGCCGCTCCTGCACATACTGCGCCACGGCGTGCTCAAACGAGCCGCGGTATTTTTTGCACACGCCCATTTTACCGTCTTTTACTTCAATGCACGGCTTGAGCTTGAGCATATTCGCGCCCAGCGCAGCCACGGCGGAGCAGCGCCCGCCTTTATAAAGATAGTCCAGCCGCTCTATGAGGAAGCTCGCCTCGACTTTGGGCACGAGCGCGCGCACCTGCGCGGCGATCTCTTCGCCGGAAAGACCCTGCCCGGCCAGCCGCGCGGCTGTGATAACAAGCAGCCCCTGCCCGGTGCTGAGATTTTCCGAGTCGACGACCAGGACGTTCCCAAACGCCTGCGCGGCCAGACACGCATTTTGATAGCAGGCCGAAAAGCCGGAGCCGATGGTGATCTGCACCACCGCGTCATATTGGGGCGCAAAGCGCGCGAACATCTGCGTGTAGTCATATTCGCTCACGGCGGCGGTGCTGCACAGCTTGCCGCCCGCGTCCACGTGCGCAAAAATGTCGGCGGGCGTGATGTCCACGCCGTCGTGGAAGTCTTTTCCGTCTTTGATGACGCTCAGCGGCGTCAGCGTAATGTCATATTGCCGCAGCAGCGCCGGAGTGAGGTCGCAGGTGCTGTCGGCCAGAATTTTGACATGTGCCATACGGTGCTCCTTTGAAAACAGATTTCAGAACGTATTCAGTGTAGCACCATTTTACGGTTACGGCAATGGGCAAATTGGAAAAAATGTCAGTTTGCTTTGAGGAGCGGGGGCTGCTGCGCCAATACGGTTCTGCGACGCGCCCTTACGGTTTGCTGCCTGTATTGCCGGAAACAGGCGACAAAGTTATGCAAAATGTATACTTGACAAGAAAAAAAGTTGTGCTATAAATATAGCTTGCAAAAAATCCGGGACAAAGATCCTGTTTTAAGTGGAGGAACTGTGTATGACACAGGACTTGACGACCGGGCGGCCGCTGGCGCGCATCTGGGCCTTTACCATTCCCATGCTGGTTGGTCTGCTGCTGCAGCAGGTATATTCGCTGGTCGATACGGCCATTGTGGGACGGGTGCTGGGCGTGATGGCGCTGGGCGGCGTGGGCGCGACTGGCTCGGTCAACTTTCTGGTCATTGGCTTTTGCAGCGGCCTTTGCACCGGCATGGCCATCCCGCTGGCGCAGGCGTTTGGCGCGGGGGATGAACAGGCGCTGCGGCGCTATGTGGCCGGCTGCTTCTGGAACGGCGTGGCGCTGTCGGCGCTGCTGCTGGCCGTGACGCTGCCGCTGTGCCGCCCGCTGCTCACGGCCATGGCTACCCCGGCGGAGCAGATGGACTACGCGTTTGACTATATTTTCGTCATCTTCATCGGTATGCCCGCCACCATTCTTTATAATATGTGCGCGTGCGTGCTGCGCGCGCTGGGCGACAGCAAGTCGCCGCTTCGGTTTCTGGCCATTGCCTCCGGCATCAACATTGTGCTGGACCTTTTGACGGTGTGGGGGCTTGGCATGGGCGTGCGCGGCGCGGCCATCGCCACGGTCGTGTCACAGCTCGGCTCGGGCGCGTTGTGCCTGCTGTATATGAAGAAGCATTTTCCCATCCTGCGCATGACGCGGGAGGACTGGAGATTCCGCAAGGAAGAGGCGCTGCGTCTGCTTGGCATGGGCGTGCCGGTGGGCTTGCAGTTTTCCATTACGGCCATCGGCACCATCCTGGTGCAGAGCGCGGTGAACGCGCTGGGCGCGATCTACGTGTCCGGTGTGGCCGTGGGCTCCAAGCTCACGCAGCTGTACTGCTGCCCCTATGATGCGCTGGCCATGAGCGCCAGCAACTTTACCGGCCAGAACCTTGGCGCGGGCAAATATGACCGCATCCGGCAGGGCGCTTACGCGTGCATTTTGCTGGGCGCGATCTACAGTGTGTTCCAGTTCCTCATCACGCAGTTTGGCACGCGCTATGCCATTTTGCTCTTTGCGGCGCCGGAGGAGGCGGCCCGCGTTCTGCCCTATGCGCAGCAGCTGAGCAGCATGGATGCGTATTTCGCGCTGGCATTGCTGCTGGTGGACGTGCTGCGCCTGTCCATTCAGGGCATGGGCTACAGCCGCCTGTCGCTGTTTTCCGGGCTTTTGGAAATGACGGCGCGCACGGTCGTGAGCCTGTGGGCCATCCCGCGCTATGGCTATACCGCCGCGTGTCTGGCCAATGCTTCGGCGTGGGTGCTGGCGGACTGCTTTCTCATCCCGGCGTTCTACGGCTGCCTGCGGGCGCGGTGCCGGCAGGCCGAGCGCGTGCGGCGCGAGCTGCCGACGGAGTGAGCCGTTTCTTGACGAACCGTTTTAGGGCATGGTACACTGCAAG
Organism: uncultured Oscillospiraceae bacterium; assembly: GCA_934630555.1. GTDB lineage: Bacteria > Bacillota > Clostridia > Oscillospirales > Oscillospiraceae > CAG-170. The sequence goes on along the minus strand of CAKTXB010000150.1, from coordinate 2,402 downwards.
CAAGTGAAAGGAGGCGTATTTATGCACACTGTTTCGTGGCTGAAAGACGCTGTATTTTATAACATCTATCCCCAGTCGTTCTACGACTCGAACGCCGACGGCATTGGCGATTTGAACGGTATTTGCGAAAAGCTGCCGTATATCCGCGACATGGGCTTTAACGCACTGTGGCTCAATCCGTTTTATGTGTCGCCGTTCCGCGACGCGGGCTATGATGTGCAGGATTTTTACACCGTTGCCCCGCGCTACGGCACGAACGACGATTTTGCCGCGCTCTGCCGCGCGGCGCACGAGATGGGCATCCGCGTGTGTATCGACCTGGTGGCGGGCCACACGGCGCTGGAATGCGACTGGTTCCGGCAGTCGTGCAGGCCGGAGCACAACGAATACTCCGACCGCTACATCTGGACGGACGATTGGCAGAAGGACTATCACGGCCAGTGTGTGGGCGGCTACGCCACGCGCAACGGGATGTTTATGAAGAACTTCTTCTACTGCCAGCCCGCACTCAACTATGGCTTTTGCAATATTGACGACCCGGCGTGGCAGCTGCCCATGGACCACCCGGCGTGCCGCGCGACGAAGCAGGCGCTCGTGGATATTATGGAGCACTGGATCGCCATTGGCGCGGACGGCTTCCGCGTGGATATGGCGTCTTCGCTCATAAAAAACGACCCCGACGGCAGCGGCATTCGCGCCTTTTGGCAGGAGATCCGCGCCCTGTTTGATGAAAAGCACCCGGAGCGCGTGCTCATCTCGGAATGGTCGTATCCTGAACGCGCTATCGCGGCGGGCTTCCACATCGACTTCATGATCCACTTTAATCTGGCAGGCTACACCACGCTCTTCCGCGCTGAAAACCGTTTGCAGGAGTGCAACTGCTTCCCCGGCCACAGCTTCTTCCAGAAGGATGGAAACGGCAGCATCGAAAACTTCCTGCGCGACTATCTGGCACAGTACGCCGCCACCGACGGAAAGGGCTACATCTCTCTGCCCACGGGCAACCACGATATGCCGCGGCTGGCCTATCACCGCACGCCGGCGGAGGTCAAGGCCGCGCTGGCGTTTTTGCTGATGATGCCCGGCGTGCCGTTCGTGTACTATGGCGACGAGCTTGGAATGCCGTACCGCGCGGAGCTGCCGTCCAAGGAGGGGGGCTTCAGCCGCACCGGCGCGCGCACGCCCATGCAGTGGACGGCGGGCAAAAACGCCGGCTTCTCGCAGGCTGACCCTGCGCAGCTCTACCTGCCCGTGGACGAGCAGGGCGTGAATGTGGAGGCGCAGCTGGCGGATGACGACTCTGTTCTGCGCACGGTGCAAAGGCTCATCGCCCTGCGGCACACGAGCCCGGCGCTGGGCGCGGACGGGCGGTTTGAATGCCTCAACCGCCGCCACGGCGGCTATCCGCTCGTGTTCCGGCGCTATGACGCGCAGGAGGAATACGTTATCTGCATCAACCCGCTGGACGAGGGGCGCACCTGGCCGCTGGACGGGGAGCGCTATGCTCCGGCCCTGACATTCGGCGGCGCGGCGCTGGTACAGGACACCGTAAGTCTGCCGCTCTGCGCCTGCGGCATTTTCAGACGGAAAACCCCATCCTGATCCGGAACACGTTCCGGCGGCGAAACATTTTTTTACACTGCCAGAACGCGACAGCATTTCCTGCCTTTGCTGTGTCAAAATAAACGCACGACACGAAAGCGGGGAACGGTATGAAACGGACACGGCTCGTATTTTTCTGCGCGGCGCTCTGGCTGCTGCTTTGCCTTTCGGCGCGGGCGGCGGAGCATCCGGCCTATCTCCACGGCTTTCCGGACGGAAGCTTGCAGCCGGAGGCTGTGCTTACGCGCGAGCAGCTGGCGGCCATCGTCTGCCGTCTGCTGCCGTCTGACGTGCTGCCGGACGCGCCGCCGCGCGTGGCCTATGTGGACCTCACGCCGCGCCGGTGGTCGTATGACGCGGTCTGCACCGCTGTGGCGCTGGGCCTGTGGAGCGATGTCCGGACGCCGCACTTTGCGCCGCAGCAGCCTGTTACCGGACAGGAGCTGTATGCGGTGCTCCAGTGCGCGGGAACATACCTGCCGGCCCTTGCAGAGGCTGTACCGCCGGACGACCCGGCGGCAGAGTGCACGCGCGAAGCGGCCGCGCGGACCATCAATGCGCTGCTCGGGCGCACCGAAGCGCAATTTGCGGATGCAGCGGAAAGCGCCGTGCGCGAAGCGGCCACGCACCACACAGCGGAGCATGGCGCCTGGCTGGCAGTTGGATAAGGATCAAAAGCAGCGGCAAATGATCTTTGCCGCTGCTGAGCGCGTCAAAAAAGTATTTTTGACACGCTTTCAAACGCGAACCGCTGCGCTGGGTCCGCGTTTGAGAAGGCTTGCGCCATGCTGCGCGCATAA
>CAKTXB010000149.1 GCA_934630555.1 uncultured Oscillospiraceae bacterium | reverse complement strand
CAGTGACACAGCCACCGGGGCAAAACCGGTGCCCTCGCACCGCAGGTGCGACCAGCAAAAAGCGGTGGCGGGCGCCCACCTGCCGACCCCGGCATCCTGCCCCACAAGGGAACGGGAAAAGCTCTCATGCTTTCGGAAAAAATTTTTAATTTCCCTCTTGCTATTTTCCAAAAATACAATACAATAGACAAGAAGGAGCGTTCCCAAAGGGCAGAAAGATGTGAGTCTGCTAATTTAACATTCCATGCGTACCCGACAGTTGCATGAGTAGAAATGACGCGTCAAGTACCGGTTGGATGGGAGGTTGCCGCCGGGCGAAGGGAGTTTTCCCGCGGTGTCATTTCGCATCCGCTTGATCAAACAGGAAATTGTACTGCTTGTTGAAAAGTTCATATCCACAACAACCTCCTCCTAATTTGACTCAGGAGGCTATTTTTATGTCTAAAACCACTGCAACCGGGGCTGCTGTGCGCCGCTCCGCATTCGCCACCCGCACGCTGGCAGGCTGCGCGCTGCTGGCCGCCGTATCTATTGTACTGGCGCGGCTCGTGATCCCCATGCCGAACGAAACAACGCGTTTTTCACTGGAGGCCGTGCCGATTTTCCTGGCCGGTATGCTCTTTGGGCCGCTGCCCGGCGCGCTGGTCGGCTTTGTGGCGGATTTTGTTGGCTGCCTGTTCTCCGGTTATGGTTATAACCCGCTGTTCTGCGTGCCGCCGATCCTGTACGGCTTGTGCGCCGGCCTGTTCCGCCCCCTGCTGCTGCGCAAGGTGACGCTGCCGCGCATTGCGTTGGCTTTTTTGCCGGCGGTCGTGCTGGGCTCGATCTTGTATCAGAGCTGGTCGCTGGCATTTGTGTATGGCGGTGACGCCTTTACGGCATTTTTCATGACAAAGCTGGCTGCGCGCAGCGTTCAGTTTGCGGTCACATTTGTGCTGGATACGGCCATTGTGTGGCTGCTGTACCGGTCGCACGTGTTTACGGCGGCGAGGGTTTGGCCGTCAGACGCAGCGAAATGACACGTTAGAGAAAGAAGTTTTATATCCTATGAATGTTTCCGAAGCACTGGAATATATCCACTCCGTCTGCTGGAAGGGGAGCATCCCTGGCCTTGGCCGCACGCAGGAGCTGCTGCAGAAGATGGGAAACCCGGAAAAGAAGCTCCGGTTTATCCATGTGGCCGGCACGAACGGCAAGGGATCGACGGCGGCGATGCTGGCGTCCATCCTGCGGCAGGCAGGCTATACGACGGGGCTGTATACCTCGCCGTATATCATCAGGTTCCACGAGCGGATGCAGGTGAACGGCGAGATGATCTCAGACAAAGAGCTGTGCGACATCACGGCGTATATCCGGCCGCTGGCGGACGCGATGACAGAATCGCCAACGGAGTTTGAACTGGTGACGTGCATTGCTATGGAGTATTTCGTGCGGCACGGCTGCCAGATCGTGGTGATGGAAGTCGGCATGGGCGGCGCGTTGGACTCGACGAACGTTATTGATCCGCCGGAGGCCGCAGTCATCTGCAACATCGGTCTGGACCACACGGAGGTGCTGGGCGATACGCTGGAAAAGATCGCGGCGGCAAAGGCCGGCATTATCAAGGCGGGCAGTCCGGCAGTGATCTACCGCGCGGCACCGTCGGTGGAGGCGGTGTTTGAAGAGAAATGCCGCGCGGTCGGCTCGGCGCTGCACAAGGCGGATTTTGACGCCATCCGGCTCATCCGGCACGATTTGGGCGGGCAGGTGTTTGACTTTGGCCGCTACAAGGCGCTGGAGCTGCCGCTGCTGGGCGCGCATCAGCTGCGGAACACGGCGGTCGTGCTGACGACGGTGGACGTACTGCGCGAAGAGGGCTGGAATATTTCAGATGAAAATGTGCGCATGGGCCTGAAAACGGTGCGCTGGCCGGGGCGGTTTGAACTGCTGCGGCGCGAGCCGCTGTTTATCGTGGACGGCGGGCACAATCCGCAGTGCATTGAGGCGCTGGTGCAGAACATCCGGCAATATCTGGCCGAGCAGCCGCTGACGGTGCTGACGGGTGTGCTGGCGGACAAGGACTACCACTGTATGTACGCGGGCGTTGCGCAGTTTGCAGCGCGGTTCGTGACGGTGACGCCGCCGAATCCCCGCGCGCTGGACGCACAGGCATTGGCAGAATATCTTGGTCAGTTCGGAAAGCCCGTGACGGCGTGCACGTCGGTAGAGGCCGGTGTGCAAGAGGCTATCCGGCAGGCCGGCACGAACGGCGTGGTGCTGGCGTATGGCTCGCTGTATATGGTGGGCGATATTGAGGCCGCCGTGGCAAAAACCATGTAAAAACAGAAGGAGCGCCCCGCACAGCTTGGGCTGTGCGGGGCGCTTGGACTGTTGGAGGCCTCGCAGAGTTCGCGCCCGCAGGCGCGAAAAAAGTTAAAACTATTTTCGGCGGCGGCATGTACGTCGCCGAAAATACTTTACAGTCCACAAGTGTGGAATTTGTGCGGCTTGGCGTACAAATTATGCGCGCAGTGGACTGCAAGACTCTTCCAACGCGAACCCAGCGCAGCGGTTCGCGTTGGAACGTGTGTCAAAAAGCTTTTGACACACGCAGCCCCGCACAGCTTGTGCTGTGCGGGGCGCTCTTTGTATGTTCAATCCTTCAGAGCGGCGAGGACGTTGCAGAGGTACTGCCACGTGCGGGCGACGGAGGAAATGCTCATGCGCTCGCGCGGGGTGTGGATGTCCTTGAGGTCCGGGCCGAAGGACACGGCGTCAAGACCCGGGAGCTTGCCGGAGAGCAGGCCGCATTCAAGACCCGCATGAATAGCTTCCACCTTGGGCTCGTGGCCGTATTGCGCGGTAAAGACGCGCACCATGGTATCGCGCAGCGGCGATTCGCGGCGGTATTCCCATGCCGGGTAGCTGCTGGTGTTTGTGGCCGTGCCGTCCAGACCCTCACACAGCAGGCGGATGCGCGTGAGGAGCATCTGCTTCTGTGTGGCAACAGAGCTGCGGACGCTGAACGTGCCGGTGAGATGGCCGTTTTCAACACGGAAGATGCCGAGATTGTCAGACGTCTGCACAAGCCCCGGGATGTCCATGCTCATGGCGGCGACGCCGTTCGGAGCCAGGCAGAGGAACGCGCAGACGCGGCGCGTAGCGTGCTCGCTCAGCGCGTGGGAGGCCTTGCCCTGCGCTTTCAGGGTGAGGGTGATGTTGGGGTCAGCGACGGCGTATTCGGCGCGGAGAATGCTCTGCATTTCACGCAGGACGGCCTCGGCTGTTGCAACGTCGCTTTCAGGCACGGCAAGCATGGCTTCAGCGTGGGAAGGAATGGCATTGGCCTTCATGCCGCTCACGGCGGAGATGAGGCGCAGCGGCACACGGTCAAACAGCTCCTGCAGCACGCGGCCCAGCAGGACGACGGCACTGGCGCGGCCCTTGTCGATCTCCGCGCCGGAGTGTCCGCCGACAAGGTTTGCGATGGTGAGCCTTGCGGCGGTCAGATCACACGGCTCAGTTTCAAGCGGAATATCCACGAGTGAGTCGGCGCCGCCGGCACAGCTGACGGTGAGGATGCCTTCATCCTCGGAGTCGATGTTGAGCAGGCGGCGGCCCTGCAGCAGCGCGCCGTCCAGCGCGATCGCGCCGTCCATACCGGTTTCTTCGTCAATGGTGAACACGGCCTCGAGCGGAGGATGGGGCAGGTCATGGCTGTCGAGCACGGCCAGCGCCATGGCCACGGCGATGCCGTCATCGCCGCCGAGCGTTGTGCCTTCCGCATAGACCCAATCGCCGTCCACGCGCAGCTGGAGCGGGTCTTTTTCCATGTCCAGCGTGCAATCGGGAGCCTTTTCAGCCACCATGTCGAGGTGACCCTGCAAAATAACGGTGGGAGCGGCTTCATAGCCGGGGGAGGCGGGCTTGTAGATGATGACATTGCCGATGCTGTCCTGATGGACACGCAGGCTGCGGTCTTTGGCAAAGCGGACGCAGAAATCGCTGATGGCGCGGGTATTGCCCGAACCGTGCGGGATCTGGCACAGCTGCTCAAACCACGAAAAAACGGACGCGGGCTGCAAATGCTCCAAAACGTGCATGGTGGATCCCTCCTGTATTACTGAAGTTTTTCAAAGTCTTCCGCGCCGTGCTTGCACAGCGGGCAGATGAAATCGGGCGGCAGCGTTTCGCCCTCGTAGACATAGCCGCAGATCTTGCATACCCAGCCGGTCTGCTTTTGGAGTGCGGCGGGCTTGGGCTTGACGGTTTCAAAGTAATAGGCATACGTCATGGACGGCGCGGCGGAAAGCACGCGCGCTTCGGTGACGTCGGCAATGAAGAGCGTATGCGTGCCGAGGTCGATGGCCTGCGTGACCTTGCCGCTGAGGAAAGCGTTGGTGGAATAGGGCAGATAGTACACGCCGTTCTGCGCGCGGGCCAGCGCGGGTACGCCGGAGAATTTATCTGCGTCACGGCCGGACTGGAAGCCGTAGTGCTTGAATACGGCGAACGGTGCCTCTTCAGAGAGGATGGACACGTTGAACACGTCGGTTTTGAGGACCATGTCGTGCGTCAGATTCTGCTTGTTGACAGCGATCGAGACGCGCTTGGGTGAGTCTGTCAGCTGCGTGACGGTGTTGATGATGCAGCCGTTATCGCGGCTGCCGTCACGCGCGGTGAGGACGAACAGACCGTAGGAGAGCTTGAACATGGCGTTCGGCTCGACGATGCCGGGCGCATTCGGCACAGGCTCGGCGACCGGCTTGCTTTCCGGCACAAGCGTCTGGCAGAGCGCGTCAGCCATGGCCTCGAGCTGCTCAAGCTGCGCGGACTTGACGGAGGAGCGGATGGTGCAGCCTTCGTCGAGGATGGTGCAGTTTTTGAGCTTCTGGAACTCAGCGCGCATGAGGCCGCCCGCGGTGGGCGCCCACGAGCCGTTTTCTGCAAGCGCGATGGTGCGGTTTTGCAGGTTGTGGGCCACGATGTCGTGGACGAGGGTCTCCATGTTCACGAACATTCCGGCATTATAGGTGGTAGAGAAGAACACAAGGTGGCTGACGCGGAAGCACTCAGACAC
>CAKTXB010000148.1 GCA_934630555.1 uncultured Oscillospiraceae bacterium | reverse complement strand
GCATGGCGCAAGCCTTCTCAAGCGCGGACCCAGCACAGCGGTCCGCGCTTGAGAGCGTGTCAAAAAAGCTTTTTTGACACGCTCATCCGCGCAGCACACCACCGTGTGCTGCGCAGACGTATGCAGTGTCCTCGTATTTTCAGCCGCGCATGGCCGCCGCGAACCGCATCACATCGGCCACGGTCCGCGCATAATCGCGCTCCGCCCGCGGTGCGAGCTGTGCAAACGGCAGCCCCGCCCGGTTCGTCGGGAAAATGGCCGTCACGCCCGCGTCATACACCGCTTCCGCGCCGTCGCCTTCCACGCCCACAATGGCCACGACCGGCACGCCGTGCTTCCGCGCGCGCCGCGCAACGCCCACCGGCACCTTGCCGCCCAGGCTCTGCCCGTCAATGCGCCCCTCGCCGGTAATGACCAGGTCGCACCCGTCGAGCTCCTTTTCAAACCCGATCATGTCCAGCACGACCTCAATGCCCGGCCGCAGCTGCGCGCCAAAGAACGCCGCCGCCCCCGCGCCAAAGCCGCCGGCCGCACCCGCGCCCGGCACGTCTGCCACCGAAACGCCCAGATCGCGTTCCAGCACATCCGCCAGATGCCGCAGCCCCGCGTCCAGCCGCGCGATCATCGCTGCGTCAGCCCCTTTCTGCGGGCCAAATACCGCCGCCGCGCCGCGCGCGCCGCACAGCGGATTGTCAATGTCGCACATGACCTCCACCGCCGCGCCCGCCAGCAGCGCCTTCGCTTTGGCGCAGTCCACATGGGCAATGTCCTGCAGCGTCGCGCCCACAGGCCGAAGCTCCGCGCCCGCCGCGTTCAAAAACCGCACGCCCAGCGCCGCGGCCGCGCCGCAGCCGCCGTCGTTCGTCGCGCTGCCGCCAAGACCCAGAATGAGCTTCTTCGCCCCGTGCTCCAACGCATGGCGCATGAGCTGCCCCACGCCCCACGTCGTCGTGTGCGATGGGTCCAGCCGCATGCCCACCTGCGGCAGTCCGGCCGCCGCGGCCATCTCCACCACCGCCGTGTCGCCAATGCGCGCATACGCCGCCGTAACAGGCTCATCCCACGGCCCGGTCACATCCACGCATACGCGTTCGCCGCCCAGCGCCTGCAAAAAGCAGTCCACCGTGCCCTCGCCGCCGTCCGCCACCGGAAAGCCCAGCACCCTGCACTGCGGCATCACGGCACGGATCTGCTCCGCCGCCACCGCCGCAATGCGTCCGCTTTCCAGCGTGCCCTTGAACGAGTCCGAAATGACTAAGACCTTTTTCATACCGCTTCAGTTGACCACGTTCACCGGCTTGCCGTCCATAAACGCCTGCAAATTGGAAACGGCGCAGTCCATAATGCGCTGCCGGCTCTCCTTCGGCGCCCACGAAATGTGCGGCGTAATGATGCAGTTCTTCGCCTTCAGCAGCGGGTTGTCGCCGCGGATCGGCTCGGTCGATACAACATCCAGACCAGCCGCAAATACCTTCCCGCTGTTCAGCGCGTCGGCCAGATCCTGCTCCACCACCAGCGGGCCGCGGCTGTTGTTCAAAACGATCACGCCGTCCTTCATCTTCGCAATGGTGTCCTTGTTCACAATGCCCTGCGTTTGGGGGAACAGCGGGCAGTGCAGCGCGATCACATCCGCCTGCGCCAGCAGCTCGTCCAGCGTCACATACGTGCCAATGGCCCTGCCGCGCTCCGACTGGAAGCTGTCATACGCAAGGACCTTCATGCCCAGCGCCCGCGCGATCTGGCCCGTCCGCTGGCCAATGCGCCCAAAGCCGATAATGCCCATCGTCTTGCCGTCCAGCTCAATGAGCGGATGATCCCAGAAGCACCAGTCCGGGCAGCGCTCCCAGCGCCCCGCGTGCACAGCCTCGGAGTGATGCGCCACATGGTGGCAGATCTCCAGCAGCATCGCAATGGCAAACTGCCCCACAGCCGCCGTGCCATACGTCGGGATATTGCTCACGGGGATGCCCTTCTCGCGCGCATACTGCGTGTCCACCACGTTATAGCCCGTGGCCAGCACGCCCACAAACTTCATCTGCGGGCAGGCGTCGATCACGTTCTTCGTGATGGGCGTCTTGTTCGTAAACACCGCCTCCGCGTCGCCAATGCGCGCAATGGCCTCGCGCTCGTCCGTCAGGCTCGTGCGGTCATACACCGTCACCTCGCCCAGCTTTTCCAGCTCGCCCCAGCTCAGATCGCCGGGATTTTCCGTATATCCGTCCAAAACAACTACCTTCATGCTTCCAAAACTCCTTTTCCGCGCCGTCCGGCGGCACTTGTATGCTTGTATCATAGCAAACGTCCTCTTGTAATTGTAATAAAAATATGCTACGCTTTTTGTATATTTTACAAAACGGAGGCGCTCCCATGTTCATCACTCCCCGCGACGGCGCGCGCATCGTCCAGGAGCTCAAAAACGCCATCGGCTATGATGTCAACATCATGGACCGCACCGGCACCATCCTCGCCAGCACCGACCCCCGCCGCGTCGGCCAGACGCACGCCGCCGCGCAGCGCATCCTGCGTGAGCGCCTGCCGGAGCTGTCCGTGCCCGCCGAGGCGTGGCCCATGCAGTCCGGCGTCAACCTCCCCATCGAGGTCGACGGCGTCCGCGAGGGCGTCATCGGCATCACCGGCCCGCTCGAGCAGGTCGCGGTCTACGGCACGATCGCCAAAAAAATGACCGAGATCCTCCTCACCAGCCTCCGCCAGCAGGAGCAGCAGGCGCTTCTCGAGCGCACGCGCAGCCTCTTCATCGAGCAGTGGCTCTTTTCCGCCGCCCCCGACTGGGCCGCGCTCGCCGCGCAGGGCCAGCTTCTGGGCGTCGATACCGCGCTGCCGCGCCGCGTCGCCCTCCTTGCGCCCGACACTGCGGACGCTGCCTCTTCCGTCATGCCCCGGCTCCTGCAAGCCGCCGAAGCGCGCCTGCGCCGCGAGCCCGACTGTCTCTGGGCCACCGTCAACCAGCGCTTGCTCATCCTTTTTTCCGGCACGTCGCTGCAAGCCGCCCCGCGTCTTTTGCGCGAGGTGCAGCGTGAGGCCGGTCTGCCCCTCACCGGCGGCCTCAGCGCCGCCTCCCGCGATGCCGCCGACCTCCGCCGCTGCTATGGTGAGGCCAGGATCGCCGCCCGCGTCGGCGCGCAGACCCACACCGTCCGCGCATATGACGGCGTCTCGCTCGAGTTCCTCCTCCACGGCCTTGACCCCAAGCTCCGGCAGGATGTCCTGCACGCCGTCCTCCCGCCCGCCGTCATGCAGCAGCACCCTGACCTGCTCGAGGCCCTGCGCCTCTACTTCCGGCACAACGGCAGCATCGAGGCCGCCGCCAAAGCCGCCTGCGTCCACGAAAATACGCTCCGCTACCGCCTGCAAATGCTCGCCCGCCGCACCGGCTACGACGTCCGCCGCCCCAAAGACGCCGCCATGCTCTGCATCGCCCTCACGCTCTGTGACAGCGCCTCCTGACCCACGCGGAAAATATCCCAAGCCGCCTGTTTTTCCAGTTGACGCGCCCTGCGCTTCCCCTTATAATGATTGGACTTCCGGCCAAAGACTTTCCCGCAGATCCCGACATTTTTCAACAGGAGGAACGCGCCATGTCCGCATCCCGCCGCGCACAGCTTTCCATGACCGAAGGCCCGCTGTTCCGCAGCATCCTGCTGTTCAGCATTCCCCTCATCTTCTCGCAGCTGCTGCAAGTGCTCTTCAATATGGCCGATGTCGCCGTCGTCGGCAAATTCTCCAGCGCCACGGCCCTCGGCTCCGTCGGCTCCACCACCACGCTCGTCACGCTCTTCACCGGCTTTCTCATCGGCCTGTCCAGCGGCGTCAACGTCCGCATGGCGCAGTATCTCGGCGCCCGGCAGGAGCGCGACGCGCAGAACTGCGTCCATACCGCCCTCCTTCTGTGCGCCGCCGCCGGCCTCATCATCGCCGCGCTCTGCTTCTTCCTCGCCGGCCCCATGCTCCGCCTGCTCAACACCAAAGAAGACCTGCTCCCCGGCGCGGAGCTTTATTTCCGCATCTATGCCCTCGGAATGCCGGCCCTCGGCGTTTTCAACTTCGGCAACGGCGTTCTCAGCGCCGCCGGCGATACCAAACGCCCCCTGACCTATCTCACCATCGCGGGCGTCCTCAACATCGCCCTGAACCTTTTCTTCGTCATCGTCTGCCGCATGGCCGCCGAAGGCGTGGCGCTGGCCAGCATCCTTTCTCAATACCTCTCCGCCTTCCTCGTCCTGCGCCATATGCTCCGCCTGCAAGACGCCTGCCGCGTCCGGTTCAGCCGTCTGCGCCTGCACGCCTATGAGGCCGGCAGGATCCTCGCCCTCGGCGTGCCCGCCGGCATCCAGCATATGATCTTCGCCGCCGCCAACCTCTTCATTCAGGCCGGCGTCAACTCGTTCGATTCCACCATGGTGTCCGGCAACGCCGCCGCGCAGAATGCCGACTCCGTCATCTATAACGTCATGGCCGCGTTCTATACCGCCTGCTCCAGCTTCATGGGCCAGAACCGGGGCGCCGGCAAGCACCGCCGTATGATGCAAAGCTACTACATCACCCTCGCTGACTCCTTCGCCATCGGCGCCGTGCTCGGCGTCGCCTTCCTCCTGTGCGGCGAGCCGTTCCTCTGCCTCTTCACCGACGAGCCCGCCGTCGTCGCCGCCGGTATGCAGCGCATGAAGATCATGTGCTGTTCCTACGCCCTCAGCGCCTTTATGGACTGCACCATCGCCGCCAGCCGCGGCCTCGGCCGCAGCCTCGTGCCCACCGTGCTCGTCATCCTCGGCTCGTGCGTTTTCCGCGTCGCGTGGGTCTATACCGTCTTTGCCCAGTACCATACCATCCCGGCCCTGTATCTGCTCTACCCCATTTCCTTTATCATCACCGCTGTCGCGGAGATTGTTTACTTTGTGTATGCTTACAGACAGCTCACCAGAAAGACTGCCAATTTGGCGGCGGGTTAACACCCGCCGCTGTTTTTATCGCCCCTGCGGTGCGGGGGCACCGGTTTTGCCTCGGTGGTCGCACCACCGCAACCGTGCCTCCGGCGGCCCATTCTTTTCTGCCTTGCCAGAAAAGAATGGGGAGAAAAGAGGCGCTTTAGGACGCGTGGAC
>CAKTXB010000147.1 GCA_934630555.1 uncultured Oscillospiraceae bacterium | reverse complement strand
GCAAGGTCAACGCCAAGCTCGGCACCGACTATCAGCTCTTCAACTACTACGGCGCTGAGGACGCGGACCGCGTCATCATCGCCATGGGCTCCATCTGCGACGTGGCCGAGGAAGTCATCGACTATCTGAACGCCCAGGGTCAGAAGGTCGGCCTGGTCAAGGTCCGCCTGTTCCGCCCGTTCCGCGCCGACAAGCTCGTCGCCGCCATGGCGTCGCACGACTACGATTTCCTGCGCTGCAACTACCCCAACGGCGATATGGTCGGGCACACGGGCGTGATGAGTGCCGTTGTGACCGCGATGGAGTGCGTGGACGCGAGCGTCGGTCGTGTGATCGAGGCCGCCGACAAGTACGGCTACACCGTCCTCGTGACCGCCGACCACGGCAACGCCGACCAGATGACCGAGACGAAGAAGGGCAAGACGAGCGTCCGCACGGCGCACTCGCTGAATCCCGTGCCGTTCATCATCTACGACCCGGATACGAAGTACGTCATCCACGACGGCCATTATGGGCTGGCGAACGTCGCTCCCACTATTGTGACGATGATGGGGCTGGAAGCGCCCGATTGCTGGCAGCCCAGCATGGTCTAAAGAAAAATTAAGATCGCCATGCAAGAGAGGTCCATAGTCATTCTGATTTTAGCACTGGCGCTGGCGCTGCTCTGTGCGTGCTCGTCCGGAAAGACGCCCGCTGTACCGGCGGACGCTGCGTCTGCGTGTGTGTCGGAGAACACTGAAGCGCCGGCGCCCGCACCGAGTCAGAAGCCGGATCCGGAGTCTGTTTCGGGATCGCTTCCAGATTTTACCCCCCCCGAATTTGAAACAGAACCTGCGCCTGAACCCGAGTCTGATCGGGTCCAGGCGTTCGGTGAGGTAGCTTCCCGACCCGACGATGTGCGCAGCCCCGACCGCGTTCTGACTTCTTCCAGCTACACGGCCGAGGTCTATACCAGCACGACCGAACGGGAGGGCAACCAAATCGAAGGCCGGGAATATTGCGTTTCTGACGGCGTAACGGCATTCACCTATCGCGCGACCGGCTCCGGCGACTGCGTTTTTTTTGAACAAGAGGTCACAGAAACGGGAGTCGTCTGGTATTACAGCTTCGAGTCTGGCGAATGGGTCTGTGAGACGCTTGCCGAAGGAACATTTTCCTCCCCGGTCGTCGTTGTGGAGCTTGACTCCGGTACGACCTATTTCTTTGCCCTGCCGCGCACGTGCATCCTGCGCGAAAATGACTCCATGGAGTATCTCCCGGAACAGGATGGTTCGCTGTATATCACGCAGACCGAAGCCGGACTTCAGTTGACGGTAGCAGGGCATGGTTTGGCAGAGGAACGCGCTGCGGATGCGCTGATCCTGACTTCGCCGGATAAGATCATGAACTGGGACGTCAACAACTGCGCCAAGGCATGGGTATCCTATGTGAATAACGACAGTATGCTGTGGTGCTATGACGGCTATTACCGGGAGTCGCCCTATAATTACATACCGGCCGGCGCAAATTATTATTACTGCTGCGCTGCGTGCTACTGCATCCGGGGGTTCCTTGGGCGCACTCCGCCGTGTAAGGAAGCGCCCGCGCTCACCATTCTGATGCTTGACACCATGGCGCAGCGGCAGAACAGCTATGGCTATTGGGCGACCGAGCCGGGCAGCGGATGGCTTCAAAGCGACTACGGCATCGGAGCAGGCTTTTATGACACACGCTTCAATACAGACCTGCTTGAGATCTATATCCGAGCCGCGCAGAAATTCGGCGGCAATATGTTTGAGGATGCCATCGACCATTATCTTGCGTTTTATACCCAGTATGCGGATACAAACCACATTGCCACAGAGAACGGCGGCTGGCTGATCCCCGACTACTGGCATCCGGACGAGCATACCACGCCGCATATCTCGCTCAACCATCAGGTCAGCGAATGTCTGGCGCTGTATCACGCGGCGGAGCTTCTGGACCGGGAAGCGCTTTTTACCCTTGCCGACCGGATGCTGCTGGCGATCGAGGATACCGGCTCCCAGTGGGTCATGCCGGATCATAATCTCTATTACAGCATCAAGCCTGACGGTACCTACGTGGAGGGCGACTATCCATACCTGACGTACAACGATCTGCTTCATCTGCGGGATTGTCTGAACGGCCTCGGCCGGACAGAACCGAAAACGCTGAACGATCTGATGGGTGAAAAGCGCCAATGGATGACAAATAACGGCGTGACCGATTATGAAAAAGGCTGAAACCCATTTTTGACTTGTACTTTTGCCACAAAACAGTTACAATAGTGTGACAACTGTAAAAAACTCTACCCCCATTCAACGAAAGGAGGATTTTTATGATTCGCCAGAAAACCAATCGCGGCACCATTGCGGTGGACAGCGATGTATATACCAGCATTGCGGGCTATGCCGCGTCGAACTGCTTCGGCGTGAAGGGTATGGCTGTGCGCTCCATGACGGACGGGCTGGTGCATCTGCTGCGGCGCGAGGCCATGCGCAAAGGCGTGCGCGTCATTTTCCACGACGATGGCTCCATTTCCATCGACCTGCACATTATGATCGACCGCGGCGTGAATATCTCCGCCATCAGCGACTCCATCATCAGTGAGGTGCGCTATTTTGTGACAAAATCGACCGGCACGCAGGTGCGCGCCGTCAACGTCTTTATAGACTCTATTACGATCGACTAAGCTGCGCGCACTTCGCGCAGCACGGAGGTGTTCAATTTGATACAGACCATTGACGGCGCACAGTTTCGCCGGCTGATCTGCAGTGCAGCTGCAGCCATTGAAAACAACTGCCAGAAGATCAATGAACTGAATGTTTTTCCCGTTCCTGACGGCGACACCGGCACGAACATGGGTATGACGCTGGGCGCTGCGGCAACGGACCTGACCACAAAAGCGCCGCAGGATGTGACGCTGACCAAGGCGGCGGATGTGACGGCCTCTGCCCTGCTGCGCGGTGCGCGCGGGAACTCGGGCGTGATCCTGTCGCTGCTGTTCCGCGGCTTTTCGCTGGCATGGAAGGGCAAAACATCAGCAGACGGGCATGATTTTGCCGGTGCGCTGACAGCCGGCGTGGACGCGGCCTACAAGGCAGTGATGAAGCCCGCGGAGGGCACGATCTTGACGGTCTCCCGTCTGACGGCAGCCGCCGCTGCGACACTGGCGGAGGAAAACAGCGCCATTGAATTTGTGGTGGAAAACGCCATTGACACGGCGAAGGCAGCGCTGGAAAACACGGTGAACCAGAACCCGGTGCTGAAAAAGGCCGGCGTTGTGGATGCCGGCGGTATGGGCTTTGTGGTCATTCTGGAGGCTATGCTTGCTTCCCTGCACGGCAACGACATTGTGAGTACCGCGCAGCACACGGCAAACGAGCAGGCGGACTTTGCGCAGTTTGATTCGGAAGATATTACGTTCGCATTTGACACGGTGTTCATTGTGCGCAAATTTAAGGATGTGTCGCTCGAGCCGCTGCGCCATTATCTGGACGGCATTGGCGACAGTCTGGTCATCGGCGAGGATGACGAAGCGTTCAAGGTGCACGTACATACGAATACTCCCGGCGATGCGCTGAGCGAGGCGCAGAAATACGGTACGCTGGAACTGGCCAAGATCGAGAATATGCGGATGCAGCATGACGATCTGGCAGCCGGACGCACAGCACGTTCGACGGACGATCTGGAAAAGATCGAACAGGAGCTGGAACAGCAGAAACAGGCGCAGGCCGTGGGGATCACGAAGCGGTACGGCGCGGTGGCCGTCTGCGCAGGCGACGGGCTGGCGGGTGTGTTCCGCGATCTGGGCGTGGATGTGATCGTGGAGGGCGGTCAGACGATGAATCCCTCAACGCAGGACATTTTGCACGCTGTGGAACAGACGCCGGCAGAGGTCGTATTCGTGCTGCCGAACAATAAGAATATCATCATGGCTGCACAGCAGGCCGCGGAGCTCTCCGACCGGCAGGTCGTGGTGGTCGGCAGCAAGACCGTGCCGCAGGGTATTACGGCCATGCTGAACTTTGACGCGGATGCATCGGTGGAGGAGAATCTGGAAGCGATGACCAGCTGCCTTGACAGCGTGACGACCATGCAGATCACCTATGCTGCGCGGGATTCTGATTTTGACGGCTATGACATCCATGAGGGCGATTATCTGGGGCTGTACAACGGCGCGCTGCTGGGCACGGACCGGGATATTACGGTGCTGCTGCGGGCAATGGCCGAAAAGGTGGCTGCGGACGGCAAGGAGTTCGTGAACATTTTCTACGGCGCAGACATCGCTGAGGATGAGGCCGAACGGGCTGCAGCGCTGTTTGCAGAGCTTGTGCCGCAGGCAGAGATCAACCTGCTTTCGGGCGGGCAGCCGATCTACTATTATCTGATCTCGGCAGAATAACGGACATAAAAACGCACGTTCCGCGATGCTGCGGAGCGTGCTTTTTCTATAGGATGGCAATATGGACAGCGCCGCGGCTGGTTTCAGCCGCGGCGCTGTGCCTGATCTTGGAAGAAAACTCAACCGAAGTTAAAGTTACGGAAGAAGTTATAGAACTGCTCGTAGTCGTCGCCGTAATTGCCGCTGCCGCCATCGCTGCCATCGGACGGCGCCTGCTCGAACGGCTGCTGGCTGTCTTCTGCGGGCTGCGCAGCGTCCTGTGTCTGGGTGTCGTCGGGCTTGGCGTCGAGCGTGATATGCAGGTCGATGATATTGCCGGAACGGTAGACGCTCACGTCCACGGTGTCACCAGCGCGGCAGCGGTTCAGCTCCGCCTGCAGCTCGGACATACTGGAAAGATCCTTGCCGTTGAATGTTGTGATGATGTCGCCCTGCAGCATACCGGCCTTTTCGGCGCAGCCGCCGGCGTTGACCTCACCAACATAAACGCCGGTGGGCAGGCCATAGCTTTCGGCGGTGGTGCTGTCAAGGTCACGGACGCTGATACCAAGGTAGGCCTTGTCGGTCACGCGGCCGTTTTCCTGAATGTCGTAGATCATGCCAAGAACGTCGTTGATCGGGATGGCGAAGCCAATACCTTCAACGGTGCTGCCGCTGGCAGCGTTGGCCGACGGCTTTGCTGTGGTAATGGCTACAACGTTGCCGTTCATATCAAACAGCGGGCCGCCGGAGTTGCCGGCATTGATGGCCGCATCCGTCTGAAGCATATTGATGGGCACGCCGCTGGTGTTGAT
>CAKTXB010000146.1 GCA_934630555.1 uncultured Oscillospiraceae bacterium | reverse complement strand
TTTGCACGGCGAGGCCTATCTGGTGGAGGGCATTGCCTATTCCGGTTCGGTGAAAGGATAAGAGGTATAAGCTATGGAAATGAAAGTCAAACACAGAGAATGGGTCAAAACAGCCGCCATCATTTTCCTGACGGTGCTGCTGGTGCTGACGTTTTTCTCCAACACCATTATGAACCACTCCCTGCCGGAGGTGGCGACGGAGAGCGCGCAGGCCGGCTCCATCAACGCCAAGATCCGCGGCAGCGGCACGGTGACGGCCAACGAGTCCTATGAGGTCACGGTGGAGCAGTCGCACAAGGTGGCAAGCGTCCTTGTGAAGGAGGGGCAGGCGGTCAAGGTGGACGACGTTCTGTTCCGCTTTGAGGGCGGCGAGAGCGACGAGCTGAAGACTGCGCAGGATGCACTGGATCAGGCGGAGCAGGCGTATGAAAAGAGCCTCATTGAGGCCGGCAACAGCGCCGCGAAGGAAAACCGCGAGATCCAGAAGGCGCGCGACGCTTATAATGAAGCGCTGGCGGTGTATCAGCAGTACAGCACGATGAGCGCCTCGCAGATCGCCACCAAGCTGGCAGAGGCAGAGATCAAGCTGAAGGACCTGCAAACCGAAAGCGCGCAGGCTGATACGGACTATACGAGCCTGAGCACGTCCACGGAATATACAGAAGCCAAGGCAAATTTAAGCACTTTGCAGGCAAATGTGGACTCGCTTACTTCTAAGGTGAAGGAATATCAGGCACAGCTTGATAAGCTCCAGCGTGGCCAGAATGCGCAGGATCAGATTGCACAGAAAAAGAGCGAACTTGCTTCCGCGCAGAGCGAATTAGACGCGGCTATCAGCAATTCTGCTTATGGCGCGCTTTCTGACCTGGCCGGCGGTAAAGATTCCTATATGAGCATCTACGTATCCAATCACGAGCAGCTCAAAGCGCGTATCGTTGAAGAAGGTCTGGCTGAAACAGATGCAGAAGCACAGGCGCTTGCAGAGAAAATGACGGCAGCTTACAGCGTTGTACAGGAAAAGCAGCAGACTGTTAACACACTTTCAGAAGAGCTTTCCAACTTGCAGCAGTCGCAGGAGAATTACGATTCCTACAACACCATCAACAGCAAGCTCACTTCCGCGCAGCGCGATTTGAACGACGCTGAGTCCGATTTAGCCAGCGCACAGCGCATTATTCGCCGCTATGACAGCGATTTGCAAGATTTGAAGGATACCAAAGACAGACTTGCTCAAAAGGTTGCCGACCAGCAGGCGGAATACGACAAGCTCTCCAAAGCTTCGTCTGCCGCCGCCACGATGAAGGCCGCAAAGGATACGCTCGAAAACCTGGTGTTTGAGCAGAATCTTGCCGATTCGTCCAGCGTGGACATGAAGGCGGCGAAGGAGTCGATCGAAAAGCAGCGCAAGGCGGTTGAAAAGCTGCAGAAGGATGCCGAGGGCAGCGAGGTCAAGTCGCCGGTGAACGGCACCATTACGTCGCTGGCCGTGTCCGCCGGGCAGACGGCCAACGCCGGTACGACGCTTGCCAAGATCGACGTGACCGACCGCGGCTATACGATCAAAATTCCGGTGACGAACGATCAGGCAAAGAAGGTCACGGTGGGCGAACAGGCAGAGCTGGTCAACTACTGGTGGGGCAGCGATATTACCGCCACGCTGGAATCTGTGGGCAACGACCCGTCGAACCCCGGCAAGGGCAAACAGCTGACGTTCCGGCTGGACGGCGCGGTGGAGCCGGGCCAGAGCCTGACGCTGTCCATTGGCCAGAAGAGCGCCAACTATGACTGTCTGGTGCCGAATTCCGCCGTGCGCAGCGACAACAACGGCTCGTTCGTGCTGCTGCTCACGTCCAAGAGCAGCCCCCTTGGAAACCGCTACACGGCCACGCGCGTGTCGGTGAAGGTGCTGGCCAGCGACGACACCAGCTCTGCGGTGACGGGCCTGTCGAACGGCGACTTTGTCATCACCACATCCAGCGCACCCATCACGGCCGGGCAGCAGGTGCGGCTGGCGGATGAATCGTAATGCGCGGGGGCAAGTACGCCAGCGGCAAACGGACGCTGCCGCTGACGGGAAAACAGCTGGCGCTGCTCCTATCCGCCGTGATCCTGCTCGTGTTGGCGCTGTTCTTTGGGCTCAAGCTGCGGCAGGTGCGCCGGACGCTCATCACGCAGTCGGCGGCGCAGGCCTGGCGCGGCGAGAGCGAGATGCGCTTTGCGCAGGAGTCCGTGTTTTTGCCGAATGACAGTCTGGCAACGATTGACGACATCTACTCGTTCCGGCAGTCGCTGGAAGCGGCGTTTGTGGAGGCCTCGCTGGAGGCGCCGGAGGGCGGCAGACTGTATGACGACGCCTATTCCGGCCAGACGACGCTCACGGTGCAGTCTGACCGGGCGAGCGTCAGCGTGAAAACGCTGGGCGTGGGCGGCGACTTTTTCCTGTTCCATCCGATCCAGCTGCTCTCCGGCAGCTATCTGACCAGTCAGGATTTTATGCAGGACCGCGTGGTGCTGGATGAAAACCTTGCCTGGGCGCTGTTTGGCAGCAGCGATGTGGTGGGGCAGAACGTGATCGTCAACGGCCGGGAATATCCTGTTGCCGGCGTGGTGGCGATTGAACGCGATTTTGCGACGAAAAAGGCCTATACCGAGGATGCGTTCATGTTCATGGACTACGAGGCCATGAATCCTATTTCGGAAACGAAGCTCTCGTGCTATGAGCTGGTCGCGCCGAATATGGTGAAGAATTTTGCCAAGAACATCGTGAAGGAGAAGTTCAAGCCGGATACCGGCGCGATCGTGGAAAACACCGGCCGCTTTTCGGCGGCGCGGCTGTATCAGATCCTGCGCGACTTTGGCAAGCGCTCCATGAATGAAAAGGGCATTATCTATCCCTATTGGGAGAACGCGGCGCGGATGTGCGAGGACTATGCGGCGCTGTATTTGCTGCTGCTGGTGCTGCTGCTGATCTATCCGGTGGTGCTGGGCATTGTGGTGCTGGTGAAATTCATCCGCCGCACAGCCGCGCGCGTGGGCGAGGAGGTCGCCGAGAGCGTGGAACAGAAGATCGAAGAAAATAAGGAAAAGCACTACGTCCGAAGCGGCATATGACAAAAAGCCCCTGCATGGCAAGGCCATGCAGGGGCTGAGCGTGTCAAAAGTATTTTTGACACGCTTTCAAACGCGAACCGCTGCGCTGGGTCCGCGTTTGAAAAGGCTTGCGCCATGCTGCGCGTATCATTTGTGCGCTTATAGCGCACAAATGATACGCTTGTATGACGTAAAGTATTTTCGGCGACGTACACACCGCCGAAAATGAGCAGAATTTTTTCGCGCCTGCGGGCGCGAACTCTGCGAGACTTTTTTAACGATAAAAGCCCCTGCATGGCAAGGCCATGCAGGGGCTTTTATCGTTAAAGTGTCTGCAAGATCGTGCTTTCGCGGCTTTGGCAGGTGAAAAGGAGAATTTGCCGGTCAGCGGCTTCTTCCTTTAAAACGGCCAGTGCGCGGGCAAGGCGCGCGTCGTCAAAGCGGAGGAGCGCGTCATCCAGCACGAGCGGCGTTCCGGCGCCAAGCGACAGGCGGCAGATGGCCAGCCGCACGGCCAGATATACCTGATCGGCGGTGCCGCTGCTGAGGCAGAGGATCTCCCGCGCTACGCTGCCGCCGGCCTCGCGCGCAGCGGCGCGGAGCCTGGTGTCCAGCAGTACGGCGTCATAGCGGCTGCCGGTCAGGCGTGCCAGCAGCTGCCCGGCCAGCGCGCACAGCTGCGGCGACAGGCGTGTTTGCAGCGTATCGTTGGCCTCTGCCAGCACGGTTTCAGCCAGCTCCAGCGCGGCGTAGGCGGCTTCCAGCTCCCGGATGCGCGCGGTCAGCTGCTCTTTGCGGGCGCTGAGGGCGGCGCTGTCACCCAGCGCGGCGGCGCGGCCGCGGCCCAGGTCTACAGCGGAGCGGACGTCTGCAAGCTGGCGCTCAAGCTGGCGCAGCTGCTGCCCGGCCTGTGCGGGGGTGTAGCCCGCCAGCAGCGCGGGGTCAAAGGCTGTTTGCGGCTGCTCGGGGAGCATGGCGCGGGCGGTCTCGCAGGCCTGTTTGGCGGCAGACAGCTCCGCTGCGCGGGTTTGCAGCAGGCAGTATTGCGCGAGCGCCTGCTGCACGGCGTGCAGCGCGTCTGCGCGGGTGGTAACGGACGCGCCCAGCATGGACGCCCGGCCCAGCAGCGCGGCCTCCTGCTCCCGCTGTGCCTGTTCGGCGGCGGAAAGCTCCGCCTTGCGGGTCTGGAAGGCAGCGAGCTGCTGTTCATACAGCGCCATGCGCTGTACGTAGTCTGCGGCGCGGGCGAGGATGTCATCGCGGCTGGAAGCGGCGTATGTTTGCAGGAGCTTCTCCGCTGCCGCCGCATCCTGCGCGGCCCTTTGGCCGTTCTGATAGATGCGGATCAGCAGGAAGCCAAGCAGAAGCAGCCCGCAGCCGACGGGCACGAGGCGGCGTATGAATGAGAACACGGCGGCGGCCAGCAGCACGATGAGCGCGGGAATGAGCGCCGGGAGCGGCAGCGCGTGCGCGGCTTTTTTCGCATGGCACAGGCGGTCGTATTCCGCCACGGCCTGCTGCGCCTGACGCTGCACATCTTCGGCGCGCCGGCCGGAGAAGATGGCGTCCTGCGGCGGCGTGGGGGCCTCGGGGAGCGGGGCAGGGGCGGCCTGCGGCGCTTCCAGCGCGCGGGCCAGCGATTGCAGGGCGGCTTCCTCCGGCAGACGGGCCGTGACGGCCTGCTGGGCGGCATAGGCCTCCTGTGCGCGCTGCTGGGCGGCTTCGGCGTCGCGGCAATGCTGCTGCTGGCGCTGTGCCGTTTGGGCGGCAAAGCCCTGTACCACGCGGCGAAGCGTATCGGTCTGCTGTGTGAGCTGGTCGCGCTGGGCCAGCAGCACGCGGTCCTGCCGGTGCAGGTCCTCGATGGCGCGCAGGCGGTCTTCCACATCGGCCAGCTCCGCGCGTGCGGTGGGGAGCAGGCCGGTCTTATTGTGCTGGCAGCGGTTTTTGGCCTCGCGCAGGCGCTTTTGCGTGTCGGAGCAGCTCACGTCCTCGTCGCCGCTGGTCACAAGCGCGGCGAGCTTGCGCTCGAGCGCCGCGTCGGATGTGACGGCCATGGCGTTCTGCTGCAAAAACGCGCTGCGCTCGAATACGCTCCGCTCTGCGCCAAGCAAGACCTGCCCGCAGTTTTCCGC
>CAKTXB010000145.1 GCA_934630555.1 uncultured Oscillospiraceae bacterium | reverse complement strand
CAAGGCAGAAAAGAATGGGCCGCCGGAGGCACAGGTGCAGTGTTGCAAACACTGAGGAAAGAACGGTGGGCGGGCGCAAGCCTGCCGACTACGGCAAAACCGGTGACGGGCGCTAGCCTGTCGATATAAACAAAAAACTCCACCATATTATGGTGTTTCATATTCAGAACACGTCTGAGAGGAGCTTTTTATGAGCGAAAACATTCAAAATCATGCAGAACAGGAATATGGCGGCAGTCAGATCCAGGTACTGGAGGGGCTGGAAGCCGTGCGGAAGCGGCCGGGTATGTATATCGGCTCGACGAGCAGTTCCGGTCTGCATCATCTGGTGTATGAAATTGTGGACAACTCCATTGATGAAGCGCTGGCGGGCTATTGCAGCCATGTGCGCGTGACCATCAACGAGGGCAACACCATCACCGTGGAGGACGACGGCCGCGGCATCCCGGTGGACATCCAGCCGCAGACGGGCAAGCCCGCGCTGGAGGTCGTGTTCACGGTGCTGCACGCCGGCGGCAAATTCGGCGGCGGCGGCTACAAGGTCTCGGGCGGCCTGCACGGCGTGGGCGCGTCTGTTGTGAACGCGCTGTCGGAATGGCTGGAGGTCGAGGTCAGCCGCGACGGAAAGATCTATCAGATGAAATTCTCGCGCGGACACATCACGCAGGAAATGTGCGTGGTGGGCACGACGGACCGGCACGGCACCAAGGTGACGTTCAAGCCGGACGCCGAGATGTTCGACACGCTGGAATATGACTATGAGGTCCTGCACACGCGGATGCGCGAACAGGCGTTTTTGAACGCCGGACTGCACATCACCATCATCGACGCGCGGCGCGAGGCGGAGGAAAAGCCCGAAAACGAGCGGCAGGACGCCATGTGCTACGAGGGCGGCATCCGCGAGTTTGCGCGGTGGTATAACCGCCACAAGACGACGCTGCACGATGAGGTCATTTACATGGCCGGCAAAAAGGGCGACGATTCGGCGGAGATCGCCATGCAGTATAACGACTCCTATGCCGAAACGATCGTGTCGTTTGCAAACGACATCCACACGCCGGAGGGCGGTATGCACGAGGAGGGCTTCAAGCGGGCGCTGACAAACGTGCTCAACAGCTACGGCGTGCAGAAGGGCATTCTGAAAAACGACGACAAGGTGTCGGGCGACGATGTGCGCGAGGGTTTGACCGCCATCGTGTCCGTGAAGCTGACCGACGCGCAGTTTGAGGGCCAGACCAAGGCCAAGCTCGGCAACGCGACCATGCGCACGCTCGTCAGCTCCGTGGTGACGGAGCAGCTGGCGGTGTATCTGGAGGAGCATCCGGCCATCGGCAAGCTCATTCTGGAAAAGGCCATGATGGCGAACCGCGCGCGCGAGGCGGCGCGCAAGGCAAAAGAGGCCATCCGGCGCAAGACGGGGCTGGAATCCGGGCAGATGCCGGACAAGCTGCGCGACTGCAACGACCGCGACCCGGCGCTCACCGAGCTGTATATCGTGGAGGGCGACTCCGCAGGCGGCTCGGCCACACAGGGGCGCGACTCGCGCTTCCAGGCCATTTTGCCGCTTTGGGGCAAGATGCTGAACGTGGAAAAGGCGCGGGCGGACAAGGTCTACGGCAACGACAAGCTGCAGCCGGTCATTACGGCGCTGGGCGCGGGCATTGGCGACGAATTCAATCTGGAAAAACTGCGCTATCATAAGATCATCATCATGGCCGATGCCGATGTGGACGGCAGCCACATCCGGACGCTGCTGCTGACGTTCTTCTTCCGCTTCATGCGGCCGCTCATTGAGCAGGGCTATGTCTATTCCGCCGTGCCGCCGCTTTATAAGCTCACACGCGGCAAGACACAGCGCGTGGCGTACTCCGACCCGGAGCGCGACCGGATCTCGGCCGAGATGCGGGCGGACAACCCCAATGCGAAAGTGGACATTTCGCGCTTTAAGGGCCTTGGCGAAATGAACCCGCACGAGCTGTGGGAAACGACCATGGATCCGACGACGCGGACGCTGCGGCGCATCACGCTGGACGACGCCGTGGCGGCGGACCAGATCTTCACGGTGCTCATGGGCGAGGCCGTGGAGCCGCGCAAGGAATTTATTGAAGAAAACGCCAAATATGTGGTGAATCTGGATATTTGAGGAGGTGACGGAGCTTGGCACATAAGAAGGATTACAAGCCGGAGGACATTCTGTTCCCGGAGCAGACGATCGTGGAATCGGAGCTGGTGCAGGAGATGAAGAGCTCCTACATCGACTACGCCATGTCCGTCATTGTGGGCCGTGCGCTGCCGGACGTGCGCGACGGCCTGAAGCCGGTGCACCGGCGCATTTTGTACGCCATGTACGAGGACGGCCTGACGGCGGACAAGCCGTTTAAGAAGTCGGCCACGTGCGTGGGCGACGTGCTGGGCCGGTACCATCCGCACGGCGACGCGTCGGTGTATGACGCGATGGTGCGTCTGGCGCAGGACTTTTCCATGCGCTATCCGCTCGTGGACGGACACGGCAACTTCGGCTCCATCGACGGCGATCCCCCGGCGGCCTACCGTTACACGGAGGCGAGAATGTCAAAGCTCTCGAACGAGATGCTGCGCGACATTGAAAAGGACACCGTGGGCTGGGATGCGAACTTTGATGAAAGCCGCAAGGAGCCGCGTGTGCTGCCTTCGCGCTTCCCGAACCTGCTGGTAAACGGCTCGGCGGGCATTGCCGTTGGCATGGCCACGAACATCCCGCCGCACAACCTGCGCGAGGTCATTGACGCGTGCGTGTGCATTCTGGATGATCCCGAGGCGGAGCTGGCAGACCTGATGGAGCACATCAAGGGGCCGGACTTCCCGACGAAGGGCATTATCATGGGCCGCAGCGGCATTCGCGCGGCGTATTCCACGGGCCGCGGCAAGATCACCGTGCGCGCGCGGACGGAGCTGGAGGAGTTCGGCCAGAACCGCGAACGCATCATTGTGACGGAGCTGCCGTATCAGGTGAACAAGCGGATGCTCATTGCGGCCATGGCCGAGCAGGTGCGCGACAAGCGGCTGGACGGCATTTCGGACATCCGCGACGAGACGGACCGCAACGGTATGCGCATCGTCATTGAACTGAAAAAGGACGCGAACGCGCAGGTGGTGCTCAACCGCCTGTTTGCGCAGACGCAGATGCAGACGACGTTCGGCGTGACGATGCTGGCGCTGGTGAACGATCAGACGCAGCCGAAGATCCTCTCCCTGCGGCACATTCTGGACGAGTATCTGGCCTATCAGGAAGAGATCATCACGCGCCGGACGCAGTATGACCTGAAAAAAGCGCTGGAGCGGCAGCACGTGCTGGAAGGCCTGCTCATTGCGGAGGAAAACATCGACGCGGTCATCAAGACCATCCGCGAGGCGTATGACGACGCGAAGGAGCGGCTCATGCAGCGCTTCAGCCTGTCCGAAATTCAGGCGCAGGTCGTTTTGGATATGCAGCTCAAGCGCCTGCAGGGGCTCGAACGCGAAAAACTGCAGAATGAATATGACGAGCTGGAAAAGCGGATCGCATACTTCCGCGCGCTGCTGGCGGACGAAGCAATGCTCAAGGGCGTGCTGAAAACGGAGCTGCTGGCCATCCGCGACAAGTTCGGCGACGACCGGCTGACGGAGATCCAGGACGTGGAGGACGAGATCGACATTGAGGATCTCATTGAGGAGGAGCAGTGCGTGTTCACCCTGTCGAACGCGGGGTACATCAAGCGCGTGCCGGCAGCGACGTATCGCAGCCAGAAGCGCGGCGGCCGCGGCGTGACGGGCATGACCACACGCGAGGAGGACTTTGTGGTCAGTGTGTTCTCAGCCTCGACGCATGATTACATCCTGTTCTTTACGAACCGCGGGCGCGTGCACCGGCGCAAGGGCTATCAGATCCCGGAGGCCGGACGGACGGCGAAGGGCACGAATATCGTGAACATCCTGCCGCTGGAGGACGGCGAACGCGTGACGGCGGGCATTACCGTGCACGCGTTTGACGAGGACTATCTGCTGCTTGTGACAAAGCAGGGCACGGTGAAGCGTGTGGAGCTGGCGGCGCTGTATACGGCGCGCAAGGCGGGCATCCGGGCGCTGACGCTGGCCGGGGACGACGAGCTGATCGCGGTTTTGAAAACGGACGGCGCGCAGAACATCATTCTGGCCTCGCGCGCGGGTATGGCCATCTGCTTTGCGGAAACGGACGTGCGTGTGATGGGCCGCGACGCGGCAGGCGTGCGCGGTATGACGCTGACAGACGGCGACTATATCGTGGGCGCGGGCATTGCCGAGGCCGGCAAGCAGCTGCTGACGGTGACGGAGCTTGGCTATGGCAAGCGGACGGCGCTGGAGGATTATCTGCGCACGGACGAGGACGGCGGCAAGCGGCCGCAGAGCCGCGGCGGCAAGGGCCTGAAGAACTATAACATCACGGCCAAGACCGGCAGCATTGCGGGTGTGGCCATCGTGTCCGACGCCGACGACGTGATGCTCATTGAAAACGGCGGCGTGCTCATCCGCATGGCGGCCAGCGACATCAACATCTATAGGCGCGACACGCAGGGCGTGATCCTCATGCGCGTGGAGGAGGGCAATCAGGTCATCTCCATCGAGCGGGTGGACCGCGAGGAAGAGGATGCGCCGGAGGAGCAGGCATGAAGACCGTGACGGTGTATACCGACGGGGCGTGCTCCGGCAATCCCGGCCCGGGCGGCTGGGCGTGCATTCTGGAATATGGCGGCGCGGAGAAAATGCTCTCCGGCGGCGAAGAAGCGACCACGAACAACCGCATGGAGCTGACGGCCGTCATTCAGGCGCTGCTGGCGCTGAAGGAGCCGTGCGTGGTGGAGCTGTATTCCGATTCCAAGTATGTCATTGACGCGCTGGAAAAGGGCTGGGCCTGGGGCTGGCGCAAGCGCGGCTGGGTGAAGTCAGACAAAAAGCCGGCGCTGAACCCGGATCTGTGGGAGCTGCTGCTGGACCTGACGCGGCAGCACGAGCTGCACTATCACTGGGTGAAGGGCCATGCGGCCAACGAAAAAAATAACCGCTGCGACGAGCAGGCGGTGCGGGAATGGCAGAAGTTTAAAACGTGATGCGCCCCCGACGGGGCGCGCGGGGGTGCGGGGCGCTGCCCCGTGCCCCTTGTTTTTTGCAGCCTGAAAGGCTGCGCGGGGGTTATACGGGGCTTCGCCCCGGTACCCTGTTGTTTTTTTGCAACCCTTAGGGTTGTGCGTTTTATAC
>CAKTXB010000144.1 GCA_934630555.1 uncultured Oscillospiraceae bacterium | reverse complement strand
CTCCCACATGCTGCGCAGGACATTGGCCAGCGTCGGCCAGTGGTAAGCCGGCAGCTCCATAACGAACGGAGCCGGCTCGCCGGAGAACATCTTCGTTTTCTTCAGCATAATGCCGGAAACGATGATAGCCGCCATGCCGATGAAGTAAGCCGAGGTAGAGACCCAAGGGCTGCCGCCGAACAGAGCGCCGGCGATCATCGCAATAAACGGAACCTTTGCGCCGCAGGGGATGAATGTCGTCGTCATGATCGTCATACGGCGGTCGCGCTCGTTTTCGATCGTACGAGAGGCCATCACGCCCGGAACGCCGCAGCCAACGCCAATGAGCATCGGGATGAAGGACTTGCCGGACAGGCCGAACTTGCGGAACACACGGTCCAGAACAAAGGCGATACGGGCCATATAGCCGCAGGCTTCCAGGAACGCCAGCATGAGGAACAGCACGAGCATCTGCGGCACAAAGCCGAGCACCGCACCAACGCCGGCCACAATGCCGTCCAAAATCAGGCCCTTGAGCCAGTCGGCAGCATTCGCTGCATCCAAAGCGTTTTCAACGAGGACCGGTACGCCGGGCACCCACACGCCATAGTCGGCGGGGTCGGGTTCTTCCCCGATCTCAGCCAGCGTCTGCTGTGCTTCCTCGTAGTCCTTCATCGTGGCCGTTTCTTCTTCCACGGCGAGGGTCTCTTCATCCTCGACCTCATAAGTAAACGTGCCGTCAGTCGGCTCGCCGTTTGCTTCCACATAGGCGTCATAGCCGTCAACGATCGTGGAGGCTTCTGTATAAGCGTCAGCAACTTCACTGTAAGCGCTCGAGCCAATGCTGAACAGATGCCAGCCGTCGCCGAACAGGCCGTCGTTTGCCCAGTCGGTCGCGGGCGCGCCCACGGCGACCATGGCGATGTAGTAAACCAGGAACATCACAACTGCAAAGATCGGCAGGCCCAGCCAGCGGTTCGTGACGATCTTATCGATCTTATCTGAAGGGGAAAGACCGCCCGCATTTTTCTTTTTATAGCAGCTCTTAATGACTTCCGCGATATACACATAGCGCTCGTTCGTGATGATGGACTCGGCGTCGTCATCCAGCTCCTGCTCGGCCGCCTTGATGTCCTGCTCAATGTGGTGCATCGTTTCGCCGGGGATGTTCAGCTGCTCCAGCACCTTGTCGTCGCGCTCGAAGATCTTGATGGCATACCAGCGCTGCTGCTCAGCGGGCTGGTCATGCAGCGCGGCCTCTTCAATGTGTGCAATGGCGTGCTCCACCGGGCCGGAGAACGTGTGCTGCGGAACGGTCTTTGCGCCCTTGGCCGCGGCAATGGCTGCCTCGGCGGCTTCCATCACGCCGTCGCCCTTCAGCGCCGAGATCTCCACGACCTTGCAGCCCAGCTGACGCGAGAGCTCTTTGACGTTGATCTGGTCGCCGTTTTTGCGAACAACGTCCATCATGTTTACCGCAATGACGACCGGGATACCCAGCTCCGTCAGCTGCGTGGTGAGATACAGGTTGCGCTCCAGATTCGTGCCGTCAATGATGTTGAGGATCGCGTCCGGGCGTTCCTTGATCAGGTAGTTTCTGGACACGACCTCTTCCATCGTGTACGGCGACAGAGAATAGATGCCCGGAAGGTCCATGATGACCACGTCATCATGCTTCTTCAGCTTGCCTTCCTTCTTCTCAACGGTAACGCCGGGCCAGTTGCCCACATACTGGTTGGAGCCGGTCAGAGCGTTGAACAGCGTCGTTTTGCCGCTGTTCGGGTTGCCCGCAAGGGCAATTTTGATCTGCTTTTCCATCTTTTTGCTCCTTCTTGTTCATGCGCTCTAATTGAAATTAGGGCTATTTAACAAGGACTTAAAAATTTTGCGCCTTTTTGGGATCTTGCTCACTCGACTTCGATCATATCGGTATCAGCCTTGCGCAAGCTCAGCTCATAGCCGCGCACCGTGACTTCCATCGGATCGCCCAGCGGCGCGACCTTGCGGACATACACTTCCGTGCCGCGGGTGATCCCCATGTCCATGATGCGGCGCTTGACCGGGCCGTCACCGTGCAGCTTGACGACCTTTGCGGTCGTGCCGATCTTGACGTCCTTCAGTGTTTTCATGCTGCTTCCTCTCCTTCTTTGATCAAATCATGATTTTCCGAGCCATTTCCTCGCTGATCGCGATGCGTGACTCTTTGACCTTGACGATGACGTTTCCGCCCAGCGCGGAAATCAGCGTTACCGTGCCGCCGGCTGTAAACCCCAGATCCTCAAGATGCTTTTTGAGCTCCGGGCTGCCGCCCACTTTATGGATGAGGCACGCCTCGCCCATGGGGGCTAATGTTAACGGCATCACAACGATCCCTCCCTGTCTGTGCTCATCATGCTCTTATAGTACGAGCACTCTAACGGTTCGGCAAAAGAAAAAGTTAAGTTCCTTTAACCGCCCCATAGTTTAGCATCTCTAACTATATTTGTCAAGCCCCTTTTTGTGTTTTTCCGCGCTTGCATTTGCCGCAAAAATGTGTTACGGTATATATGGTTTACAAGGCCGGAATGGAGAAATTGCCCATGAAAATACTCAGAGCCTCAGAGGACTATCTGGAAGCCATGCTGATGATGCAGGAAAAGCACGGCTATATCCGTTCCATCGACGTGGCGGAGCATCTGGGCGTCACAAAGCCCAGCGTCACCTACACCACCAAGCGCCTGCGCGAGAGCGGCTATATCACCATGGACCGCGACGGGCTCATCACCCTCACCGACTCCGGCATGGAGATCGCCTCCAGAATGCTGGACCGGCACAAGACGCTCACCAAGTTTCTCATTGCCCTCGGTGTGGATGCGCACACGGCAGAGGCCGACGCCTGCAAAATGGAGCACGACATCAGCCAGCAGACATATCATGCCATCTGTGAGCACGCCAGACAAGCAATTCCCGATTAACAAACAGGCCGCTGCCGGAATGACCGGCAGCGGCCCGTTTTTATATCGTATCGTTGTGCGTCGCGCGCAGCGGCAGCTGCACCGCTTGCCGCATCCGGCAAAGTGTGCAAAGCGCCTGCTTGCGTGCAAGCAGGGATCCCAGCTCTGGCTGCGCCTCATTTTATCAAAAGCACCGGCGACATTAACCCGCTTCCGTTAACCGGAACTGCAGCCGCACCGGGTTATGATCGGAGTTTTCAAATCCCGTGTCGATCACAGCCTTGTCTGCGACCTCCACATTATCTGACACAATGAACCCGTCCACATTCACCATCAGCTGCCCCGCGCGGATCGGCCCGTCGGCATACCGGCACGACGCCACCGGGTCATCCGGATCCAGCGGCGGCACGAGCGTCAGATCCGTACCTTCAAACGATGCCCTACGGATGGGCTGCGCCCAGTTGTGCCCCTCGGTCGATACGCCAAAATACTGCTCGCTGCCGCCCTCCGGCAGGTCCTTATTAAAGTCGCCGCCCGCAATGGCATAGTTGCCCGCTTCATATTCGCGCTGCATATCCGCCAGCAGCAGCTCCAGCTGCTCGTCCGCGATCTTCCCGTCCGACGTGTAGGCCGAAAGATGGAAGTTATACAAGCACAGCTCTTTCCCGTTTTCCAGCGGAATGCGGCTGACACTGTAGCAGCGATCAAGATCGAGGAACTTCGTCAGCCCCGTTTCCACCGGCAGGCTCACACGGTTTGCCGCCGTGATCTTCCCCTGCACCGCCGTCCAGATGCCGGAAACCGACTTTCCGTGCGGCTGATGGAATGGATAGAATAAAAATGGCGAATCATAGTTGCACGCGTACACATTGCTGAGATCCGTGTCCTGCAGCGCACTCTGCAACAGCTCCAGCTCGTTCACGTGATACGTGCGGGTCGAATTGCTGTCCACTTCCTGCAGCAGCAGCAGATCCGGCTCCTGCTCCTGAATGCGCGCGACGATCTGCGCCAGATTCGCCCGCAGCCGCTCCTCGCTCCACGCCCATGACTCTGTGCCGCCGTCCATAAAGAACCCGTAATCGTCCTCATACGCGCCAAAGCCGATGTTCCACGACAAAAGCGTGTAGTCTGTATCCGTTTGCAGCGCATTCTGCGCGCCCTCCTCCACCGCAAGCGTCTGATCGCCAAGGCGGTGATAGCTGAGCATCAGATACGCAAAATACGCCGCCGCGATCACGACCAGCACCAGCACGATACACAAAATCACGTTCAGAAATTTTCTCATTCCGTTCGCTCCTTCCGCACACAATATCAAATCATTATTTTTCTATTATACCGACTGCGCTTAAAAAAGCAACCACACCTTGCATTGCCCCTGTCCACGTGCTACACTGAGTAAAAATACCCATGCAAAAGCGCTTGAATTTCGCGGAAAACTATGGTAAGATAATAACAAGAATCATTCCTATTTTATAACAGGAGGCTTTTATGTACTGTGTAAAGAAAATTCAGGACGATCTCTACTGGGTCGGCGGCAGTGACCGTCGTCTGGCGCTGTTTGAAAATGTCTATCCCATTCCTGAGGGCGTGAGCTACAATGCCTACGTCCTGCTCGATGAAAAAACTGTCCTGCTCGACACCGTGGATGTGTCCATCAGCGGCCTGTTTTTTGAAAATCTCGAGCACGTCCTTGCCGGCCGCCCGCTTGACTATGTCGTCGTCAACCACATGGAGCCGGACCACTGTGCCACGCTTCAGGAAGTCGTGCGCCGCTACCCAGGCGTGAAGGTCGTCTGCAATGCCAAGACCGTCACCATGATCAAAAACTTCTTCACATTCGACATCGACGCCCTCGCCGTCGTCGTGAAGGAAATGGACACGCTGTGCACCGGCAAGCATACCTTTGCCTTTGTCATGGCCCCCATGGTCCACTGGCCCGAGGCCATGGTCAGCTACGACGCCACGACCAAAACGCTCTTTTCCGCCGACGCGTTCGGCACTTTTGGCGCGCTGAACGGCAATCTTTTTGCCGACGAGATCGACTTCCGCACCGAAAAGCTGGACGAAGCCCGGCGCTATTACACAAACATCGTTGGCAAATACGGCACGCAGGTGCAGGCGCTGCTCAAAAAAGCCGCCACCATCGAAATTGAGACCATCTGCCCGCTGCACGGCCCGGTCTGGCGGCGCGACATCAGTTGGATCGTCGATAAGTACGTCCACTGGGCAACGTACCAGCCCGAAGAACAGGCCGTCGTGATCGCCTATGCCTCCGTCTACGGCAACACTGAAAATGCCGCCAACATTCTTGCCTCTCTGCTGGCCGACCGCGGCGTGCACAATGTCAAGCTCTATGACGTGTCCGTTACACACC